>DASVTM010000240.1:0-10428 GCA_036387575.1 Brevundimonas sp. | reverse complement strand
CTATTACGAAATCCATGACGGCCCTCCCGGCGCCAAGACGGTCATCCTCTCCGCCGGTCTCGGCGGTTCAGCCGCCTTCTGGGCCCCACAGATCGACGCCCTGACCAGTGCCTTCCGCGTCATCCTCTACGACCATCGCGGTACAGGCCGCAGCGACCGGAGCCTCAAGCCCGACCACTCCGTCGCCTCTATGGCTGAGGATATCGTCACCGTCCTCGACGCCACGGACACGCCCAAAGCCCACCTCGTCGGCCACGCAGCAGGCGGCAACGCCGGGCTCCAGCTCGCGCTCGACCATCCCGACCGCCTCGACAAGCTGGTCGTCGTCAACGGCTGGTCCCGCCCCGATCCGCACGTCGCCCGCTGCTTCGCCGCCCGCACCCGCCTGCTCGAAGCCTTTGGCCCGCAGGCCTATGTCGAGGCCCAGAGCCTGTTCCTGTATCCACCCGACTGGATCAGCGAGAACGACGCCCTGCTCAAGGCGCAAGAGCCGCACCACGTCGCCAGCTTCCCCCGCACAGACGTCATGTTGGCCCGCATCAACGCCCTGCTGGCCTTCGATATCGACGACCGGCTGGCCGACATTCCCCACCCCGTCCTCGTCAACGCCTCCGCCGACGACATGCTGGTCCCCGCTCGTCTGGCGCTGCGTCTCGCCGCCGGACTGCCGAACGCGACGCTCGAGATCGCGCCATGGGGCGGTCATGCCTTTACGGCGACGCTTCCGGATGTCTTCAATGCCCAACTGATCGCCTGGCTTTCGCGCGATACCTGAAGGATTGCACCATGGAAGTCGGCGTCTTCATCCCGATCAACAACAACGGCTGGCTGATTTCGGAGACCGCGCCGCAGTACATGCCCTCGTTCGACATGAACAAGCGCATCGCCATCAAGGCCGAGGAATACGGCCTCGATTTCCTGCTTTCTATGATCAAGCTGCGCGGTTTCGGCGGCAAGACCGAGTTCTGGGAATACGGTCTGGAGAGCTTCACCCTGATGGCCGGCCTCGCCGCCGTCACCGAGAAGATCAAGATCTACGCGACCTGCCCGACCCTGATCATCCCGCCCGCCTTCGCCGCCCGGATGTGCAACACGATCGACTCCATTAGCCATGGTCGCTTCGGCCTGAACCTGATCACCGGCTGGCAGAAGCCCGAATATTCCCAGATGGGCCTGTGGCCCGGCGAGGATCACTTCCGCAACCGCTACAAGATGCTCGACGAATACGCCCATATCCTGCGCGACCTTTGGGAAACCGGCCGCTCGGACCTCAAGGGCGACTACTACGAGATGGACGACTGCCTAGTTCGTCCCCAGCCCGCCGGCGACATGAAGATCATCTGCGCAGGCTCGTCCGACGAAGGTCTCGCCTTCTCGGCGAAATGGGCGGACTACGCCTTCTGCCTCGGCAAGGGCGTCAACACCCCGACGGCCTTCGCTTTCAACAACGAGCGTCTGGCCGAGGCGACCGCCAAGACCGGCCGCGACGTGAAGATGTTCGTCCTCGTCATGGTCATCGCCGCCGACACCGACGAAGAGGCGATGGCGCGCTGGAAGAACTACAACGCCGGCATCGACATCGACGCCATCAGTTGGCTCAAGGATCAGGGTGCCGCCGACACCGTCAACGCCACCACCAATGTCCGCCAGCTCTCCGCCCCCGAAGGCGCCGTGAACATCAACATGGGCACCCTCGTCGGCTCCTACGCCACCGTCGCGAAGATGCTGGACCAGATGGCCGAAGTCGAAGGCACCGGCGGCGTCCTCCTCACCTTCGACGACTTCGAACGCGGCATCGAGGACTTTGGCCAGAAGATCCAGCCGCTGATGGAGTGTCGGAAGGGGTGACCTCATGCTGAAGGTCTACTGCGATTTTAACGACAAGACCGACGACGAGCAGTACTGGATTTTGCTCTACGAACACCGTCCACTGAATGACGTCGTCAACGAACTCGGGCTGGTCGATGGAGACAGGGTGATCCTCTATCAGGACGTCGGTGACTTCGAGATCGAAGCCGTGCTGATGTTTGGCCAGACCCACGATTATTTTCTGGGCACCGAGATCTGCGCGCGACCGGACTGGTCAACTCTGGTGCGCTTCCCAGCCACGAACACAGCACCTTCAACCGGTTCCTGATTAGACCTGCCGCCCAGAAACAGCCCATAGCTCGCGCGATCCTCGATAGGGAAGGTTTCAGCCCTTCGCCGCCTTCTCTCTCGCCAGCCGCTCCAGCACCCGCCCCCGGCCCTTCGACAGCGCCGTAATCACCCCCCGGAACGTCGCCACCTCCTGCGCCGAGAACGCGGCCCGGCCCAGCATCACGCGCAGGTTCTGGCTCATCGAGCGGAATTTCTCCGGCGGATGGAAGAAGCCTGCCGCGTCCAGTTCCTTCTCCAGATGCTCGTACATCCCGAGCTGCAACTCGCCCGACGCCGGCGGATCGCCCTCGCGGAAGTTCGGCGGCGGAGCATCCAGAACCAGCGTCCGCCACTCATAGGCATTGATCGCCACCGCCTGCGCCAGGTTCAACGACTGGTGCCTCGGGTCGATGGGGATGGTGACGATGCCGTGGCACAGGGCGATGTCGGTGGTCTCAAGCCCCGCCCGCTCAGCCCCGAACAACAGGCCGATATTCAGCCCTGACGCCCGGTCTTCATACAGCACCCGCGACGCCTCGCGCGGCGTCCGCACCGGCTGGCGGGTTTCCCGAGGCCGGGCCGTCGTGGCGAAGACGGTGTTCAGGTCGGCGACGGCGGCAGCCACGCTGTCAAACACCTCGACACCCTCCAGCACCCAGTCGGCCCCCGACGCCGTCGCCCACGCCCGTTCCTGTGGCCAGCCGTCGCGCGGACTGACCAGCCGCAGCGTCTCCAGCCCAAAGTTGGCCATCACCCGCGCCACCGCGCCGATGTTCTCGCCCATCTGGGGGCGATCGAGAATGACGACAGGCGGCTGCAGGACCCTAGTCCTCGCCGTACAGGGACGCCCACGGATCGACAGCGCCGCTCTGGACGTCCGCCACCTTGACCACCGGGTAGCCGATCGTGGCCGTCTCCGAGGCCTGCCACGCGAGGATGGTCAGGTCGCGGAGTTCCGCCGCTCCCGCCGCCACACGCTCGGTCGCAAAGACCACGCCGCGCGGGTCGCCTTCAGCAAAGGCGCCCGCCTTCTCCAGCGTGTAGAAGGGCACCACCTGACCGACGCCGGTCTTCAGATAGCTGACGATGCTGCGCTTCATCTCGAAACCATCCAGCATCGGCGCGGCCATCGCCGCTTCGACCATGTCCAGCCGGACGTTGCGGCGAACGAACCCGCCCTCGAACGTGCCGTGCGTCTGGCGCGAGTTGGTGAAGCCTTCGGGGTTCGGATAGTCGCCCCAGCCGTTGAAGTGGATCGAGGTGTGCAGAGGCTGCGAACCGTCGCCGACATAGTGGGACAAGATGCCCATATCACGCCGCGTCAGAGCTTCGCGGCGAAGACGGTCTTCACGATACCAGGCGCGTTTGGCCGGATCGACTTCGCGCGCTTCAATGGCGCTGAGCACGCGCCAGTAGGCGAAGTCGCGCACCAGCTGCTGCCATCCGTCCATGATCGCATAGGGCAGGTAACCGGCGTCATCGACCTTGATGCCCGCCGCCAACAGCTGCGCGTCATACTCGGATTTCAGGTTCGGCAGGGCGTCGATCGACAGGCCGTTGGCCGTCATGACGTGGCCGGTGTCGTCCAGATCGACGAAATGGGCGGTGTCGCGTTCGCGGTCGTGCGGCTGGCCTGCGCCCTTTGACCGGTCCGGCTCTCGCGAGATCTCGCCCACCTCGGCGGCGGCGTCCATGCCCCGGATGAATGCCGGCAGGCTGTCGGGCAAGGCGCGCACCGCCGCCACGCCGATCATCCGGTGACCGGTCGATCCCCAGGCGTCGACCTGGGCGGCAGGAACCGCGACCGCCAGCATGGCGACGGCGGCAAGGGCGATGCGTTTCATGGAGGAACTCGCGAGAGGATGAGGCTGGGTTGGCGGTTAAAACTCGCGGGCGCTGTCGTCGAGCGGATTCTTGCCGAACCTTAATCGACCGCCGCTTGACGCTCGCGAGCCGCGATGCCTACCCATGCCCCCTGTCGTCCGGAGAGCCATCGATGTCGAAGCCAAACCTGCTGAAGAACAGCGCCTTGATCGCCGCTGCGATCCTGGCCTTCACCTCGACCTCGACCCACGCCCAGGACTGGCAAGTCAAACAGGAATGGGTCGCTGCACACGAGGCCTTCCTCGCCGGTGACGCCCTGCGCGGTCGCGGTAGCGCCACTCCCGACGAAGGCGTCGCCGCCGCTTATGTCGGCGCCATGTTCCAGGGCTACGGCCTGAGCACTGCGCCGGGCATGACCAGCTATCTGCAGACCGCAGGCGTGACGAAGACCACGCCCAGCGGCCATACCACCCTGACCGTCGGCGGCGTGACCCTGACGCAAGGCCAGAACCTGACCGTCCTCCTCACCTCGGGAACGTCGCAGACGGGCGCGCTAACGCTAGCGGACGCCGCCGCATCTCCCCCCGCCGCACTGCTGATCGCCCCCACGGAAGGACAGGGCCTCGGACCCGCTATCGGCGGCGCGATCGAGGGCGGCGCCAAACTCCTGATCCTGCGCGAGACCGACTCGCTCAAGGCGCTCGCCGCCCGTCGCGGCCCGCCGCGCCCCTCCTTCGCCCTCAGCAACGAGGCCGTCAGCGGTATGTCAGGTGGACCATCGCCAGACGTGGTCGTGGTCTCCGTCGCCGACTACGACCGGCTGAAAGCCATGGCCGGCGCCACCGCCACCATCGATCCCGGCGCCGTCCAACGCCTTGAGACCGTCACCACCAACGCCATCGGCTTCCTGCCCGGCAGCGACCCGACCGCAGGCGTGCTTCTGGTCACCTCCCACCTCGACCATCTCGGTGTTCGCCCCGACGGCACGATCATGCATGGCGCCAACGACGACGCGTCAGGCACGGCGGCGGTCCTCGAACTGGCCCACGCCCTCGCATCCGGTGAGGCCCACCGGCGCGGCATCCTGTTCGTCGCCTATGGCTCCGAGGAGATCGGCGGCCTCGGCTCGACGTATTTCGGCGAGCACCCGCCCGTGCCCTTGACCGACATCGTCGCCAATCTCGAGATCGAGATGATCGGCGCTCAGGATCCGAAGATGGAGCCCGGCGTGATGATGATGACCGGTTTCGACCGCTCGAACTTCGGCCCGACGCTTAAGGAAAAGGGCGCTCTCGTCGCGCCCGACCTCTACCCGGAACAGAATTTCTTCCAGCGGTCGGACAACTACTCCCTCGCGCTCAAGGGCATCGTCGCCCACACCATCTCGGGCTGGGCCGTCACCCCGACCTACCACAGCCCGGACGACGACATCGCCCATCTGGACCTGCCGTTTATGACCCGCGCGATCCAGTCCCTGATCGAGCCCCTGCGCTGGATGGCCTCCAGCGACTTCACCCCCGAATGGGCGCCCGGCGGGCGGCCCGAGCCTCGTTAAACGAGCCCGAACACCTCTTCGGTTCGGCCTATCCAGCGTCTGAGCGCCGGGTAACCGTCCAGATCGAACCCGCCCTCCGGCGCGACACGCGTGTAGGCGACCAATGCGAGGTCCGCCAACGACGGCTCCGTGGCTGCTATCCAATCGCGATCCCGGAGCCGCGCCTCCATCCGGGCCAGCGCGCCGTGACCCCGTTCCATCAACCGCGGCTCGACCTCCTCTGCCGCTTTCCCGGCGTAGACACGCTGGAACCGCGCCACCGCGACATAGGGCTCATGGCTGTACTGCTCCCAGAACAGCCACTCCAGCATCACCGCCCGTTCGTGGTCATCCACAGGAATGAGCGTCGTCTGCTCGGCCAGATGGATCAAAATCGCATTCGATTGCGCCAGTGTCCGCCCATCCGCGAATACCAGTGTCGGGACCTGCCCGGCGGTGTTCAGGCCGAGGAATTCCGGTGTCGGGCTACCACCCGTCATGATATCGACGTCGATCCATCGATAATCACGCTTGAGCCAGTCCAGCAACCACTTGACCTTCAAGCAGTTGCCCGAACGAATATCGCCATAAAGAGTAAGCATCGCGACCAGTCTAAGGATTTGGAAGTGCCCTATACTGATATCGCAATCTCTCGGTATGCCCAAGCTCCTTTGAGAATCATTCTACCGATGGTGGATTGATCCATCCGGAGCGCGCTGCCAGTCACGCGGCCAAAGCAACCGCCACATTCTGGCCATACGTGCGAACGAGATAGCACCTGCCACCACGGTCCCCGGTCGGCGCCGTCGTGAGTTCTACCTGTGCGTTTTGCCGCCGCAATCCTCGTCGCCTTCACCGCACTCGCCTCCTCGGCAGTGGGTGAGCCCGTCGCTTACGAAGCCGTCGTCGCCATCGAGCGGACTGCTTTGGAAACCCCGGATTTGGCGAATGGTTCCAGCGGCGACGATAACACAGCGACGGGGGCAGCGGCTGATCTGACGGCCGAACAGGCCGAGCTGATGGCCGGAGATCCCGACTGGCGCGCCCACGCCAGCCTCTATCACGCTGGTGGTGGCGGAGCGACGGGGAACGACAGCCTCGGCTGCCGCCCGGTCGCCATGCGGACCCTCGCCACCGACCCGCGCGTCATCCCGCGCCGCACCCGCCTGTTCATCCGCGAGACGGTCGGCATGCGTCTGGCCGACGGCACCGTCCACGACGGCTACTGGTACGCCTCCGACACCGGCGGCGCGATCAAGGGCCAGCGCGTCGACCTCTACACCGGAAACGGACGTGGCTCGATGCAGCAGGCCCGCGGCCTCAACCAACGCACCCTGACCATCACCCGCGCCGGTACCTTCAACGGCTGTCCTCCCGCCACCACCCGGACGGCCCCGCTGCAGATGGCCTCGAACTAGCCGCTAGAACCTGCGGCGGCCGCTGACGGTCTCGAAGAACAGGCGGAAGTCGCCCATCAGGCTCCACAGCGGATACTGGAACGTCGCCGGCCGGTTCTTCTCGAAGAAGAAGTGCCCGACCCAGGCGAAACCGTAGCCGATGACAGGACTGGCTGCGAACCACCAAAGACTGACCGTCAGCGCCAGGATCCAGCTCAGGATCACGAGCCCCGTCCCCACCACATGGATCCGCCGGCACGTCCGGTTCGAATGCTCGTGGATATAGTAGGGATAGAAGGCCGCGAAGGAGGCGTAGCGTTCGCCCGGCGCCGGCGCCTGTGAGGGTTGACTGGTCATCCCGCGAATCTGCGCTCCCGCCCCGCCCGATGCAATCGCCCATTCACCACGCTCGCGCACGGCCGCTTAAGCGCGTTCGCCTATCCTGAACCCATGCAAGCCGCCGCCATCGCCGCCGCCGGGATCACCAGCGCTCTCGCTCGCTTCGATGCCAGCGCCGCTCGCACAGCCGTTGCGCCCCTTGACGACCTCGCGGCCGAAACCGTCGAACGCCTTGAGGCCGAGGCCGCAGTGACGGCCAACGCCGCCGTACTACGGACTGCGGACAACATGATGGGCGCGCTGCTGGATATCTTCGTCTAGAGCCGCGCCTTTCCGCTTGGCGGAAGAGGCTTCAAGCGCTCCCCGTTTCTGGTCACAGCTGTCACCCCGCCGCCTCCGGCGTCATCGAAGCAGACCAAACTCGCATCGCTTTCTCGCCGAAGCGCTGGTCTTTCAGATGTTAATGATCTCCGTTCACGGCAGGGTAGCCCTCAGGTGCGACGGTCCGCTTCGGAGGTAGATGATGGCAACGATCCTGATCGCAGACGACGACCCTGTCCTTAGAGAGATTGCATCCGAGATGCTTCGCTCTACCAACCATGCAGCAGTCCTCGCGGAGGATGGGCTGGAGGTTCTCAGGCTGCTGGACGGGATCACCGTCGATGTGCTCGTGACGGACATGCTGATGCCCAACATGGATGGCGTCGAGGTGATCATGGCCGCGCGGGCGAAATATCCTGCGCTGAAGGTTCTGGCTATCAGCGGCGGAGGCTCGGTCGGTGCATCCTACATGTTGCACATGGCGAAGGTCCTCGGCGCCGATGCAATCCTCGAGAAGCCCCTGAAGCTGGATACCTTCATCGGAGCCATCCGCGACCTGCTCGAAGACCAGATCGTTGGTTCAAAGGCCGCCTAGACCCGGACTGGTCCTCCTGAAGTTTCGCCAAGGCGCCGGCTCGGGATCGGTTGTCTAAAGCCCCGCCGGCAACGTTGACCATTTTCTCGCTGCCGGCGTGAGTTGGTGTACGCCCTTCGCTATTGCTGTGGTCGGCGAGATCGCCGGGATCTGGTCAACGCATCCGCCGACAATCCCCGGCTGATCACGTTCGAAGACAGTTCAACCTACGTGCGCGGTGATCCCTACGATCGCGAGAACGGCGACTATTGACGCCGTGAGGAAGATTCCCTTCCGTGCTCGATGGAGCGTCGCGAGCACATCGCCCAACATCACCAGCCGCCCTTTGTGACCATGCGACAACGGGTGAGTCTTTCCGCCAGGCTGATCGCCGCCTTCCGGGCTTCGTCAGAATTCCGGGCCGTCCCGTTACGGGCGGCCACTCCATCTTCGTCGAGCACCACCCACGACCAGTGATCGCCTGCCGGCCGCACATGAACGGCGAACTCACAAAGATCCATAGGTCCCTCATCGTCCCGTGACGGGACTCAAACGGTCCATCACGCAAGCCCGAGGCCACCTCGGCCTGTTGCCAGACCGTCAGGCCGGCCGGGTCTCGGCCGCCCGTTTGAACAGCCATGCCGACGTCAGCCAGACCGCCGTGAACGCCACGCTGATCGGCCAGATGAAATGTCCATAGACCTGCGCAACCACCGCAACCACACCTTGCGCGATGGCCATGATCAGCATCGTCCAGATCATACCCCGGGCTCGAAACATCACAGCCACCGATCCCAGCACGCCAATCAGCAGAACACCGAAAAACATCAGGTTCAGCGGCTCATTCTCGTTGCCGATGATCCCGACGGCGAGGTTCACCCATACCATGAAGAAGGACGCTGCGAGGGCCAGTCCGGCGCCCAGCCGATAGGCGATGTTTCCCGACATCCGCGTCGCCAGCTCGAACGCGCCGGCGGCGACGACCAGCATCAAGCCCCACACGATGAAGTCGAACGTCGTCCACGCCACTTCTCGCGTGAACTGCATCGCGACCAGAGGCAAAAGCCACAGGCAGACGGCGCCGCACCACACCGCGATATTGAGCCGCCGCCCCAGCATCCCTCCATCGCTCGTCATCGTCTTCGACCTCTTTGTCATTGCCTTCGATCCCTGCATGAGTGAGGCTTTTCTCCTGATCCAGCGGACGGTGAGCGTCATGAGCAGGTTCTGAGGAAACGCTGAAACCGTGACTGAGGGCGTTTATCGTTTCGATCGTTTCGTTCTCGATGCGGGTGATCGTCGGCTTCTGGATGGACAAACGCCGGTCGAAATCAACGCCCGCTATCTGGACGCGCTCGCGCTTCTGGTTCGCGAACATGGTCGATTGCTGACCAAGGACAGGTTCCTCGACGAGGTCTGGCGAGGCGTTCCCGTTACGGACGAAGCCCTGACCCAGTGCATCCGCAGCCTGCGGCGCATCCTGGGGGACGATGCGACTCGCCCCCGCTTTATCGAGACGGTTCCAAAGCACGGCTACCGGTTCATCGCGCCGTTGGAGCCCGTCAGATCCCAACCGCCCTTTGCGCCTGCTGCGTCCGGGCGGCTTCGTCGCTGGGACCCGTTCTTCCGGGAGGGCCGCGCCGGGATGATCGGCGGCGGTCTGGCCGGCCTCGTCGGCGGGGTGATCTATGGCTTCGCAATCGTGGCCGACACCGGAACGCCTGGGGGTGGAGCCATCTCCGCCGTGCTGGTCATCGCCTGCCTGACAATGGTGATTGGCCTGATAGGCGGCGCTGGAGTCGGCTTCGGCGTCGCCAGTTCTCTCTTCGCCAGCACACATACACGACCATGGGCCGTCGCAGGAGGCGCCGGCGGCGGCATGATGGTCGGCGCCGTCGCAAAACTTGTCGGCCTTGACGCCTTCACGCTGCTGTTCGGAGAGGCCCCAGGCCATATCACCGGCGCGGCGGAGGGCGCGGTGCTGGGCGGAGCGATCGGTCTCGGTGTCTGGGCGATCGACCGGTTCAGCGCCAGGACGACCGTCCTGCTCGCGGGTTTGTTGGGCATAACGGCGGGCGCGTTGATTTCCATGGGGGGCGGTCGCTTGATGGGTGGAAGCTTGAATTTGCTGGCCATGCAATTTCCCGGGTCGCGTATTCGCATGGAGCACCTGGGGATACTCTTCGGCGAAAATGGCTGGGGACCGGTCAGTGGAGCGGTGACTGCGGGTTTGGAAGGTTTGCTTTTCGTGAGCTTTGTCGTGGCCGCCGTCCTGTGGGACCGCAAGCGGCGAAATAGCC
>DASVTM010000239.1:0-15221 GCA_036387575.1 Brevundimonas sp. | reverse complement strand
CCGAGGCCGAACTGCAACGCCTGCGCGTCCGCGCCGAGGTCCAGCCTTGACCACCGCTCCCGTCGATCTGACCGCAATCCCGAAGGCGCCGTCCAAGCCGCTCGGCGCCATGGCGCTCGACCTGCTGATCTGGGGCGGCGTCGCCGTCGTGCTGATCTACAGCATCAAGGCCGTCGATCTGGGCAACATCAGCAAGCTGTTCACCAATAGCGGTCACACGGCCGATCTCGCGGGGGATCTGCTCAAGCCTGATTTTTCCGACTGGAAACTCTACGTCGCAAAGATGTGGGAGACGATCCAGATTGCCTTGTGGGGCACGTTCCTCGCGGTCTTCGCTGCGATCCCGCTGGGCCTTGCGGCAGCGCGCAACATCGCGCCTACGTGGGTCGTCGTCCCCACTCGATTGATCATGAACCTTCTGCGCTCGGTCCCTGATTTGGTGATCGGCCTGCTGTTCGTGCTGGCGGTCGGTCTAGGCCCCCTGCCCGGCGTTCTGGCTATCGCGCTCAACACGGCTGGTGTCCTCGCCAAGCTATTCTCAGAAGCTGTGGAGTCGATCGACAAGGGTCCAGTCGAGGGCGTACGCGCAACCGGAGCGTCCCCCCTCCACGAAATATTCTGGGGTGTTATCCCGCAAGTCGGACCGTTGTGGACATCATTTGCGCTTTATCGGTTCGAGTCCAACAGCCGGTCCGCGACCATCCTCGGGGTTATCGGCGCGGGGGGCATCGGCCAAGTTCTGATCGACGGAATGAATTCGTATTCCTACAGCGCCGTTTCAGCGATGGTCATCGTCATCGTCGTCGCCGTGACCCTGATCGACATGCTGTCGCAAGCGATGCGCAAGCGGTTGCTCTAACGTCACAAAAGCCTGCTCTAAGCGGGCTCGGAAACGTCCGTCCGGAGAGCGTCTGATGACCCGCAAACAACTCGCTGCCTCGGCTGCGCTGATGGCCGTGACGGTCATCGCTGTGGCCGCGTGCGGACAGGGCTCCGGCGGCGGGCAGGCCCAGCGTTCCGGCATCTGGGCCGCCGGCTCCTCGACCGTCTTCCCCTTCGCCACCCGCGTCGCCGAGAATTTCGGCCGCAACAACCCCGGCGGCGCAGCGCCGCGCGTGGAATCGTTGGGCACTGGCGGCGGCATTCAGGCCTTCTGTCAGGGCGTAGGCCCCTCCACCCCGGACATCGCCAACGCCTCGCGTCCGATGAAGAAGTCCGAGTTCGACCTGTGCCAGAAGAACGGCGTCGTCGAGATCGTCGAGATCAAGATCGGCTATGACGGCATCGTCATCGCCACGGCCCGCACCGGCAACGCCTTCAACTTCGAGCTCAACGATCTCTACGAAGGTCTGGCCAAGTCCGTGCCCGGAGCAGGGGGCGCGATGGTCGCTAACCCCGCCACCACATGGAACCAGGTCAATCCGGGTCTGCCGAGCCAGCGCATCCAGGTCTATGGCCCGCCGCCAACCTCGGGCACGCGCGACGCCTTCCTCGAACTCGGAATGGCTCCGGGCGGGCTCCTGATCCCGGCTGTCGCCGCGATCAAGGGCGACAAGGACAAGTTCGAGGCCCTGACGCATACTCTGCGCGAAGACGGAGCCTGGGTCGACGCGGGCGAGAACGACAATGCCATCGTCCAGACCCTGTCGCGCACGCCCGGATCGCTCGGCGTATTCGGCTTCTCGTTCCTGGAGCAGAACCTCGACACGGTTAAGCCCGAGACCATCGACGGCGTTGCGCCGAACGCAGACACCATCGCCGACGGCAGCTATCCGCTGGCCCGCAGCCTCTACGTCTATATCAAGAAGGCCCATATCGGCGTCACGCCTGGTCTCCAGCAGTTCGTCGCCGAGTTCATGTCGGACTCAGCGACGGGACGGGGCGGGTATCTGCAGGACCGTGGGCTCGTGCCGCTGCCGGAAGATCAGCTTCAGGCCCAGCGCGCCATCGCGGCCAACCTGACGCCTATGGCCGCTCCGTCCAGGTAAGCCTTCAGGCTATTCGGGACAGTCGGGGCTCATTGTCGGTCCCGGTACCGGCCGTCGTGGCGTCCCGGTCTTCCAGAACGCGAGCCATGGCGCGGAGCAGTTCTTCCATCTGGATGGGTTTGCCGACGACCGCGTCCATGCCCATGCGCCGGTATTCTTCGATCTGATGCGTCATGACGTTGGCGGTCAGGGCGATGATCGGCGTAGCTGCGCGGCCCGTCGCTGCCTCCTCGGCGCGGATAGCGGCCGCTGCGGTCGGTCCGTCCATCACCGGCATCTGCACATCCATCAGGATCAGGTCCCAGTCGCCGCCCTCAATTGGCCCGTCGCGCCAGGCCTGCACTGCCTGGGCGCCGTCCTCCACGATCATCGGAACGATACCGGCTGACTGAGCCAGCAGAACCGTCAAAACTTGCCGATTGACCGGGTGATCCTCGGCCGCCAGCACCCGCAATTGCCGGTCTTCCTCCCCCGCCTCCACAGTGGCGATGTCGGCAACTGCCTCGTCCTTCCCACCCAGCCATTCAAGCGGCAGCCGGGTGACGAACCGCAGACCGCTCGGTTCGACAGACTGGGCCTCGATCGTCCCGCCCATCAGACTGGTCAACTCACTGCAGATGGACAGGCCCAGCCCCGTGCCCCCGAACCGGCGCGTGGTCGAGGCGTCCGCCTGTTCGAACTTCCTGAACAATCGCCCCATCTGCTCGGGCGTGCAGCCCGGGCCGGTGTCCTCAACGGTCAGGACCAGAAGATCGGCCTTCCGCGTCGCCGCGACGGTGATACAGCCCTCGTCGGTGAACTTGACTGCGTTGGAAATCAGATTTGCCAGCACTTGCCGAAGGCGCAGGGCGTCACCGACATACCGGCCGACTGCGCTCTCATCGATGGTCGAGGTGAACCTGACGCCCTTGGACAGGGCGATCGCCTCGAAACCGGCCTCGGCCTGACGGATCGTGGTTTCCAGATCAAACGGACGGTTCTCCAGCTCGACCTTGCCTGCCTCGACCTTGGCGAGGTCCAGCACATCGTTGACGATCGCCAGCAAGGCCTGGCCCGACTGGGCCACGACCTCAAGCCGCTCGCGTTGCCGGCCCGACAGGGTGTCCGCAGCCATGGCCTGCGCCATGCCGAGCACTCCGTTCAACGGCGTACGAATTTCGTGACTCATGACGGCGAGAAATTCGCTCTTGGCCTTGTTGGCCTCGACTGCCTCGCCCTTAGCCTGCTGCACCTCCGCCAATGTGCCGCCCAGTTGCTTCCAGGCCATCAAACTGGCGACCACCAGCATCGCTAGCGCAATGAAGACCTGCAAGGCGGCCAACGGCGTAGCGCCGTCCATGACCATGACGATGGGGAGGACCAGTGAGAACAGTACATGAGGCGCGATCGAGGCCAGCACCAGCTCACGTGAAGACGTGCTGACCATCACGCCGTTAAGGATCGCGCCGCCGAACAGGATGGCCGAGCACGAGATCGCCAGGCCCGATCCGTCCTGGACCTGGGCCAGCCCGAAGGTCGCAAAAGCCAGATTGTTGAGCAGGATCATCCCGATACTGGCGCGAGCCCAGTCCTTGGGGTTCAACCGCTGGATCCAGGCGCCACCCGGACGGAAATCAGATTCGATCAGTTGCAGGGCGCAATAGACGCCAAACCACGCCAGGGCGAAGCCCCCGCCGGTGAAGGAGTGGAAGACCAGAGCGATCAGCCCGGCGATACCGACGCGCAGCCGCCACTGCCGCGAACGGGTCTCCATCGCCATCTTGATGTGGTCGGTCCATTCGGACGTCATGAGTATTTCCTCGATCAGGAAATACACCGCAGTTTGGTTCACAGATCGTAAACTCGCGGAACCGCGTTCAACAATCTTTCGCGTGTGATCTCAAAACACTGGCGAGAATGGACGCCCTCAACTTCCCGGCATGGACCCGGTTACAGCGCTGGGTAGCAATCCGTATACGGCCATACCTCGGAGCGGTGCATTCAGGCTGCTGCGCGTCGCCGCACACGAGCGATCCGCCGCAACCTGCGCCAGAACCGGCCGCGTTCCGGCTCCGGGTAGGGCTCCAGATTGTGCACGAACTCTTCGGCCGAGGCGCGCCAGCTGAATTTCTCGGCATAGGCGCGCACCGCCTTCGGGTCGCATTCCAGCGCCTTGAGACAGGCGACCTTCAAGTCCTCATCGATAGCCCCGGCGTTCGAGCCCGGGATGATGTCGATCGGCCCGTGCGCAGGATAGGCCGCGACCGGCGTTCCCGCAGCCATGGCTTCCAGGATCACCAGACCAAAGGTATCCGTCCAGCTCGGGAAGACGAACACGTCGGCGTCACGGAAGCACCGCGCCAGCTCCTCGCCGAACCGGGCTCCGAGGAATTTCGCATTGGGATACCGCGCCTCCAGATCGGCGCGGGCCGGACCGTCGCCGACGACGATCTTGGTCCCCGGCAGGTCGGTTTCGAGGAAGGCCTCGATATTCTTCTCGACCGCCACCCGACCGACGTTCAGGAAGAACGGCCGAGGCCAGTCTTTCCCGCCCAGTTCGTCGAAGATGGGCTCGAGGTCAGGATGGAACTGTTCGGTGTCGACGCCCCGCGTCCACGGCGAGACGTTCTTGAACCCGTGCGCCTGAAGCTCGTCACGCAGCGTCGGGGTCGCCACCATCAGCCGTCCGGATGGCTTGTGGAACCACTTCATGTAGGCGTAGCCGACCTGTACCGGGATCGGGAACCGCGCCGAGACATATTCAGGGAATTTCGTGTGATAGCTGGTCGTGAAGGGCAGTTTCCACTCGACGCAGATACGCCGCATGGCGATGCCGATCGGGCCTTCGGTGGCGATGTGCACGGCCTCGGGCTCAAAGGCCCGCAGACGCTCGCGGATCTCTTCTTCCGCCCCCAGCGCCAGCCGGATCTCTGGATAGGTCGGGCACGGAATAGTCTTGAACTGGCTGGGCTCGATGACCTCGACCTCATGACCCATGGCGCGGCATTCCGCCACCGTGCGGGTCAGGGTACGGACGACGCCGTTGACCTGGGGCTCCCAGGCGTCGGTGGCCAGAACGATGCGCATATGGGCCGAATGGCTCCCGCCGTTGTCGAGCAGGAAGCCATAGCGGGTCACAACGAGGAAGGCGAGACGGATCGGCAAGGCTTTCCCACTCACGGGCGAACGGGCTAAGACGCGCCCATGAACGCACCTTTCTCCGCACTCGCCCTGTCGCAGAACTGGGACACCCTCGACCACGGCAAATTCCGTGACGAACCCCAAGCGGTCGCCGCCAATCTGGCCACCTTGCCGCTGGAGCCCGCCACCCGCGTCGCGGTCGTGGACGAGGCCGTCGCACTCGTCGAGCACGCGCGCCGCAGCCAGAAGAAACAGGGCGTCGTCGAGAGCTTCCTGCAGGAGTTCTCGCTCGGCACCCGCGAAGGTCTGGCCTTGATGTGCCTCGCCGAAGCCCTGTTGCGCACGCCCGACGAGGACACCCGCGACCGCCTGATCGCCGAGAAGATCGGTTCGGCCGACTGGGCGTCCCACCTCGGGCAATCCGACAGCCTGTTCGTCAACGCCTCGACCTGGGGCCTGATGCTGACCGGCAAGCTGGTCGACGCCGACGAACAGGCCAAGAGCGACCTGCCCGGCTTCCTGACACGCGTCGCCGGTCGCCTCGGTGAACCCGTCATCCGTCAGGCCGTCGCTGCCGCCGTGCGCATCATGGGTGAGCAGTTCGTCGTCGGCCGCACCATCGAGGCGGCGTTGAAACGCTCGAACAAGGAGGGCTGGCTCTGCTCGTTCGACATGCTCGGCGAGGGTGCCCGCACCACCGCCGACGCCGAACGCTATGAAAAGATCTACGCCGACGCCATCACCGCCGTCGGCAAGACGTCGAAAGGCCAAGGTCCAGAAGTCGGCCATGGCGTCTCGGTCAAGCTCTCGGCCCTGTCGCCGCGCTACGAGGCGACCCACGAGGACCGCGTCTGGACCGAGCTCTATCCGCGCATCCACCGGCTGGCCAGGATCGCGGCCCAGTACGACATCAACTTCACCATGGACGCCGAGGAGGCCGACCGCCTCGCCCTGTCGCTGAAGCTGCTGGACCGGCTAGCCAACGAGGCTGATCTCGGCGACTGGACCGGCTTGGGCCTCGCCGTTCAGGCCTATCAGAAGCGCGGTCCCGAGGTCATGGCCCGCATCGCCGACCTCGCCCGCACATCGGGCCGTCGTCTGATGGTCCGGCTGGTCAAGGGCGCCTATTGGGACACCGAGATCAAGCGCGCCCAGGTGTCCGGCCGCACCGACTACCCCGTCTTCACCACCAAGGCCGCGACCGACCTCAACTACCTCGTCTGCGCTCAGGCGATGATCGACGCCGCGCCGCACCTCTATTCGCAATTCGCCACCCACAACGCCCACTCCCTCGCCGCCGTCCACCGGATGGCCCGTGACAAGTCGGTAAAGATCGAGTTCCAGCGCCTCCACGGCATGGGTGAGGCCCTGTACGAGGCTGCGCGCGAAACCTTCGGTCCCATGACGGTGCGTGCCTATGCCCCCGTCGGCGGCCACGAGGACCTGCTTCCCTATCTGGTCCGTCGTCTGCTGGAGAACGGCGCCAACTCCTCCTTCGTCCACGCCCTGCTGGACGAGCGCGTGCCCGCCTCCGCCGTCGCCGCCGACCCCATCACGACCGTCGAGGCCCACCCCGACCGTCACGCCAAAATCCCCACGCCCAAGGACATGTACATGGACCGCCAGAACTCCCTCGGGCGCGACTACTCGCAACTCGCCGACCGCGAGCGTCACGCCGTGGCTCTGGAAAAGGTCGACAGCGAAAAGCTGACCTCCGGCCCCATCGTCGGTGGCAAGCTCAAGGCCGGGATCAACCCCACCGACGTGATCAACCCCTATGACGGCGTCACCGTTCTGGGCCACGTCTCCGAAGCGACTGAGGCCGATGTCGACGCCGCCGCCGCCGCCGCCTTCCGCGCGCAAGGGCCATGGGATCGCTCAGGCGGCTCGAAGCGCGCGCCGGTGCTGCGCGCCATGGCCGATGCGCTCGAGGCCGACATGGATCGTCTGGTGGCCCTGCTCAGCCGCGAGGCGGGCAAGACCCTCAACGACGGCGTCGCCGAGGTCCGCGAGGCCGCAGATTTCTGCCGCTACTACGCCATGCTGGCCGAGAAGGATTTCGGCGGCCCGCAAACCCTGAATGGCCCGGTCGGCGAGGTGAACCGCCTCGTCCTGCACGGTCGCGGCGTCTTCGCCTGCATCAGCCCGTGGAACTTCCCGCTCGCCATCTTCACCGGTCAGATCGCCGCTGCTCTGGCCGCCGGTAACGCCGTCCTCGCCAAGCCCGCCGAACAGACGCCCCTGATCGCCGCCGAGGCCGTGCGCCTGTTTCATAAGGCTGGTCTCGACGCCGACCTGCTATCCCTCCTGCCCGGCCGTGGCGAGACGGTCGGCGCCAGACTGGTCAGCCACCCCGGCGTCGACGGCGTCGCCTTCACCGGCGGCACCGACACGGCGACCATGATCAACCGTTCGCTGGCGGCTCGTCCCGGCGCCATCGTTCCCTTCATCGCCGAGACCGGCGGCCTGAACGGCATGTTCGTCGACACCACCGCCCTGCGCGAACAGGTCATCGACGACGTTATCAACTCCGCCTTTGGCTCAGCCGGCCAGCGCTGCTCGGCCCTGCGCCTGCTCTATGTCCCCCACGACGCCGCCGACAGCCTGATCGAAGGCCTCAAGGGCGCCTTGGCGGTTCAGGTCGTCGGCGATCCCGCCGATCCCGCCACCGACATCGGTCCGGTCATCGACGCCGACGCCAAGGGCCTGCTCGACGCCCACCTCAAACGCCTCGAAGGCGATGCGAAGATCATCGCTCGAGCCACCGTGCCCGCCGATGCAAAAGGCCACGTCTTTGCCCCGACCATCGCCGAGGTTCCGACCGCAGACTATCTGGAGCGTGAGGTCTTCGGCCCCATCCTCCACGTCGTCCGCTATCATCCGAAGGACCTGAAAACGGTCGCCGGCAAGCTGGCCGCCCGCGGTTACGGCCTAACGCTGGGCGTCCACTCGCGCATCGAGGCCTTCGCCGAGGAAGTCACCCGCCTCGTCCCCGCCGGCAATGTCTATATCAATCGCGGCGTCACCGGCGCCGTCGTCGGCGTGCAACCGTTTGGCGGTGAAGGCCTGTCCGGTACCGGCCCTAAGGCCGGCGGCCCCAACAGCCTGATCCGATATGCCTCGGAAAAGGCCATCAGCAACAACATCTCGGCCCAGGGCGGCGATCCGGCGCTGCTGAACCTGTAGGTTAACCGTTCGCGTCGCCCCTCGTCCGTTCCAACGGGCGAGGGTCGTCCAGCGCATCGCGGACGGCCGCAAGCCGGTTTCGGCTGATCGGCAGAGGCTGACTGGCGCGCATCAGCAACCGGCCCCGGCCGCCACCACGCTCCAATCCACTTACGTGGGCGAGGTTGGCGATCACCGACCGGTGGGTTCGCAGGAAGGTCGAGGGCAGTTCCGTCTCAAGCCGATCCAGACGGGCGGCGTGCAGCAAACTCCGACCGTCCGTCAGCCTCAGCTCCACATAATCGTCCGCCCCGACCACGGCCACGATGTCCGCGATCGGCACGCGCTCGACGCGTTTCGATGACACCACCGTCAGGCAGTTGGGCCGCGCGGCGGCCTCCGTCAGCGCGACCTCCCGCTGCTGATCGCCGCGCCCCAGTCGCACGACCTCGGCCATCAGAAGCGGAAGAACCAGACCGGCGGCGAACAGGAAATAGGACAGATCGACGAGCCAGGTCGGGAACAGCGCTCCGATCACCATGAAGACAGCGAGATAGATCAGGGTCAGGCGCGCGCCGGGCGCTCGGCGGTAGACAGCCACAGCGGCCGCCGCGGCCGAAAGGGCGATACCGATCATCAAGGCCAGCACAGCTTTCAGATCGAAGCCGGGGGCCAGATATGTCGCGGCGACCGCCACCACGGCGAGGCCGATCAACGGACGGCGCGCTCGTGGCCAGAACCGCGACACGACATAGGACACCAGCAGAACCGCGAAGGCGGCAGTCAGCACCCAGATCCCGATCAGCCGCCAGCCATGCACCGGATAGGCATAGGGGAGGAGCGCCCTCAGGCTCTCCAATATCGCCTGCAGACCCGAAACACCGGCCAGCGCCGCGAGCGTCAGGCTGGAGCCCGTGCGGCGCAAACTATGGATCACACCGAAGCCGAACGCCGCAGCGAACAGAGCGCCCGCCGCGATGAAGGCGATCGCCAGAGCCCCCGTTCGCGCGGGCCACGGCCAAGGTGCGACCACGATCCCGGCGATGGGACTGTCCAGACGTACCGCCCCGTGGAAGGACGACATGTGGATCACCACCACATTGTCCGCCGGCCGCCACATCCGCTCCGGGATGGGAAACGCAGCCTCATAGCGGCCGGGCGTTTCGGCGGACGCTGAGCCACCCGGACGGCCATTCTCGCCCAGCTGCTGACCGTTGAGCCAGACCTCCGACGAAGCGACGCCGACGACGTACAGGGCCGCAGGTTCCTCGCCGGCTGGACGCTGCACCACCGAACGAAGCCAAAGCTCGCGCCCTTGGGGATCGATGACGCCCTCGACCTGGCGGCAGTCGTGAAGCGTGGGCGCCCCCACGCCGGGTTCACCGCGACACGACTGCCAGTCCTGCCCGCCTTCTTGCGCATTGGATGCCGCCGGGAACGCGACCGCCAGAATCGCGATGAGAAAAATCCGCCACATCGCGCGAACATATCGTGTCGTTTGCCGAAAAGCGCTGCCGTTCACCGATGCAGGCGCGTCTTTCGCCGAAGCGCGCGCCGCCGGGTCGAAACCTCTGCTTCAACCGCTTCATGACCCACACATCGCTCAACCGCCGCTCCATCCTGTCCGCCGCCGGACTCGCTCTCCCGACACTGGCCCTGCCTTGGGGAGCGCGCGCGCAATCGCAGCCGGCGCCGCCTCCCGGCCCCTTCCGCTTTGCCGCCCGGGATGGTCAGGAGACCGACGCCGAACGCGGCTTCTTCGAGGTTCCCGAGGATCGGCGCGTTCCCGGATCGCGCCGCATCCGCCTCGGCTATGTCCGGTTCCCTTCAACCTCGGCCAAGCCGGGAACGCCCATCGTCTATCTCGCCGGCGGACCGGGCGGAGAGGGCTCGGGCGCCGCGACCGGTCCCCGGTTCCCGATCTTTATGGCGTTGAGAGCCGTCGCCGACGTCATCGCCTTCGATCAGCGCGGGACGGGCCTCTCCGCCAGCATTCCTGCACGGCCCGCCTCCACCGGCCCTTTCCCCGCCCTGACCCACGCGGGAATGACCGGCTGGTATCGCGACGAGATGCAGAAGGCCTGGGTCGACTGGACCCGCGCCGGGGTCGCCATGACCGGCTACAACACCGAACAGAGCGCCGACGACATCAACGACTTGCGCCGCCATCTGGGCGCCGAGAAAATCAATCTGTGGGGCATCAGCTACGGCACCCACCTCGCCCTCTCGGTCCTGAAGCGGCATCCTGATGCAATCGGTCGCGTCGCCCTGGCCAGCCTCGAAGGTCAGGATCAGACCATCAAGCGTCCGGCGCGCATCGACGCCTTCCTCGGACGCGTCGACGGTCTTCTCGGTGAAGACCCCGTCGTCCGCGCAGCCATCCCGGATCTGCCCGCCCTGATGCGACGCGTGCACGACAGGCTCGAAGCTGATCCCGCGACCCTGACCGTCGCCAGTGAAGCAGGCCCCGTCGATATCAAAGTCGGGGGCTTCGGGGTTCAGCTCCTCGCCGGAGGCCTCGTCGCAAACCCGAGGACCCTCTCCATGCTGCCCGGCATCTATCTGGCGCTCGACGCGGGAAAGACTGAGGTGCTGGCTGATCTTCTGTCGGAGCCGGCCAGCCTGTTCAACATTCGCGGCATGCCGGAGGCGATGGACCTCGCATCAGGCGTATCGCCCGCAAAGCTGGCGCTCGTCGAGCAGGAGGCCAAGACCGCCGTCCTCGGCGACGCCTTCAACTTCCCCATGCCCCACCTGCTGGGCGCCATCCCCGGCGTCGATCTCGGCGAAGGCTTCCGCGAATCCATCCGGATCGACACCCCCGCCCTCCTCGTCGCCGGCTCCCTCGACGGCCGCACGCCGCTCGAAGAGCAGGCCGAGGTCATCGCCCAGTTCCACAACAAGGCGCAAATCCTCGTCGAAAACGCCGGTCACAACGTCTTCGAGGCCCACCCCGACGTCCAGACCCTGCTGGTGAAATTCTTCCGCGAGGAGGCCGTAAGCGACACGACAATGAGCGTCCCGCCACCGACCTTCGCCATGGGGTGAGCAGGAAGGCTTGTCCGACTACCCCGCCCCTCCTAACCTCGTCCCATGACCAAACCCGCGACGCATCACACCGGCGGCTGTCTCTGCGGGGCGGTGCGTTATGAGGCCGAGGGCGAGCCGCTCTACGCCGGATATTGCTTCTGCACGGATTGCCGCAAAGCCTCGGGCTCAGGCTTTGCGCCGTTTCTCGGACTGGCGGCGTCGCGGGTCAGGCTGACCGGCCCGGTCCAGCAGCATGTCGCCATCGCGGCCCACGGCGGACCGGCGACCCGCAACTTCTGCCCGACCTGCGGCTCGCTGGTCTTCGGCGGAGAGATCGGCGTCAGCGACAGCTTCACCTTCTACGCGGGATCGCTCGACGACCCATCGCTGTTCCAGCCCACCGTCGCCATCTTCAACGCCGACCGCCCCGCTTGGGCGCCCCTCCCCGAAGGCCTCGAAGTGTTCGAAGGCAACCCGTTCCAAGGCGTGGAGCTCTAGGCTTTAACGTCTATCGACCCGAAGGCCGCGTCGATGCCGTCGGCGCGTTCGAACCGCAGAAAATAGGAGCCTGGGTGCAGGAGCACCGTTGCCTTTGTCTGACCCGGTTCAAGCAGGAACTGATCCGCTGGAACGCCGGCCGCGCCTTCGCCGGACCACATCGCCTGCAACAACGTCGGCCCTTCGAAAGGCGGCAGAGCCACCTCAACCGCTCGCCGCTCAGGATCCGCCATCAGCCATCCGGGGCGCCCTGAGATCGACGGCAATCGAGGGTGGAAGACCGAAATATCCATCTGCCCCTTATATGTTGGAGACGCGATCATCTGGCCATTCAGAGTGACGGAAATCGGGGCGGTGGGTGCAAAGCGTTTCAGCACCGCCGCAACATGAGGCGGATCATTCTCGGCAACGGTCGCGGGCCAGTTCATCGACTGCTCGATGGTCAAGGGATCAAGTCTCGTCTTTTCCTTCAAACGCGCCGCAAACCATGTGCCGCTAGTGTGCGGCTTCTCCATCGCATGGCTGTAGCCGCAATAGACGAAGACTTTGGCGTCAGGGTTCGAAGCCAGAACCGCCGCGATCAGATTGTCGGCCTCGGCTGTTTCCCGGGTCGCGATCCGGGTCGCGGAGTCCGCGTCGTCAGCCGCTTCCTGGTCCCAGCGTTCCTCGTAGTCGGCGAAGCGATAGCCGAGACGCGCCGCCTCTCGCACGGTCTCGGCATAGACGGGGTCGTTTACGTAATAGCCGAGCGATGAGACGAACGGCATACCTCGCCGATATCCCCGCATGGACGGAGCGGGGTCTTGCTGTGGCGGGATAAACGTCTCCGCCGCAAACCAGTCGAACCCAAGAGGTTTCAGAGCCCGAAGAACCCGCGCGGCGAAGCCGCGATGCCCGGACGTGTTGTGGGCTTCGTTGAGAATGACGATCCTCGACGTTGCGGCCGCGTCCACGATCGCCTCCAGCGCGTCCCGGCTTACGGCTTCCGTCAGATCGGGCAGGAGCACTGCCGGATCACGCCGCCGCTCCTCGCGTCCCAAGGCTGTCAACTCGTCCCCGAGGAACGACGCGTATTGCGACAGGAGGCCTCCAGCCGCACGTTCGCCCGCTGCGGCCTTGGTCTGGAGATCAAGATAGAGCGGCAGATAGCGGCCCTCGCTGAAGAACTGTTCCTCCGGCGTCAAAGCCGTTTGCGCCCACGCGGGCAAACTGGCGGCCGCGCTCGTCGCCGCCGCCATGATCCCGAACCCGCGTCTTGTCAGCATTGAAAGCCCCCGATTTATACACGCAGATCATCCCGCAACCTTGGCGAGACTGTGACTTTGGCGTGCACGCCAGATGCCTGATCTTCGTTCTCTAATGGGGGACAGGGCGTGGACACGGTGGAGACTCTCGACCCTGATACTCCCGCCCCTTCACGACCCCCGACTGGAGACACTTGCTCGGTGTCTCGGAAATCGACGCCTCGGGGTCGCGGTGGCGGGTACAATGGCTGCTGGACCCGCGAACTGTCGTCGGATCCAGCCCGGTCTTTGAAAATCCGCTCATCGCCGCCCGCCACAGGGTCGCGAATATCCGTCTGACGGCTGCGGTTGCGCGCCCAACCCTCGCAATGCTCAGGGGCGAGAGTCTCCCTTTTCGTATTTTTGCGAGCGTGGAGACACTCGCCCCCAATCAGCCCTTCGGCCAGCCTCCGGCGCGGCTGAGGGCGCTGGGGGCGGGGCGGCCGATTTTCTCGCCGATCCACGTGGCGGTCACGATCAGGGCGTCGAGGTCGTAGCCGGTCGAGTAGCCGCCGCGCTCGAGCAAGTAGACGAGGTCTTCGGTCGCGATGTTGCCCGTGGAGCCCGGTGCGAACGGACAGCCGCCGATGCCGCCGACCGAGGCGTCGAGCACGTCGATCCCGGCCTCGATCCCCGCATAGGCGTTGGCCAGACCGGTGTTGCGCGTGTCGTGGAAATGCAGGCGCAGGGTCGCGTCGGGCGCGGCCTTCCTCGCCGCTTCGACCTTGCGGGTTACGCTCCACGGGTCACCGACACCTATGGTGTCGGCCAGTCCGATCTCGGCCACGCCAAGTTCGGCAATCCGGCCGACCAGATCCTGAACTTGATCGGTCGAGACCTCGCCGTCGAAAGGGCAGCCCCAGACGCAACTGATCGTCGCCGACAATGCAGGCGTCGCGCCGAGTTCTCCTTCAGCGTTCGCTCTACCAGCGATGATGGCGGCCAGCATCTCGACCTGCTGGACCACCGACAGACCCTGGTTCTTGAGGCCGAAGCCGTCGGTGGCGCTCATGGCCACATTGACCTCGTCCACCGCCGTGCCGAGCGCGCGGTCATAGCCCTTGCCGTTGAGCACAAGCCCGATGCGGCTGCGGCCCGGCTGTTTCGGCAGTTCGGCCATGACCTCTTCGGCGCCGGCCATCTGGGGCACGTATTTCGGATGGACGAAGCTGACAGCCTCGATCCGACGCGCGCCCGCCGCCTCGAGCCGTCGCACCAGTTCGGCGCGGATCGACGGTTCCAGAATGACCTTCTCGTTCTGCAGGCCGTCGCGCGGACCGACCTCCACGATCTGGATCGGCCTCTTCATTCAGCCTCGCCCTCGGCGATCGCACTGGGCGCAGCGGGGGCTCCGGTCGGGGCATAGAGCGTCAGGTTGACGTCGTCGCCGCTGGAATAGTTGTGGCCCCGCACGTTGCCGACGGCCCGGCCGCCCGCGCCCGTTACGGCCATGGCCTGCCGGAAGGCCTCGGCGTCGCGAGCCTCGACGATCGCCGGACGGCCCTCAGCCAAGGCCTTCGCAGCACCAGCCGCGTCGGTCAGTTCGGTGTCCTTGCCGGTCAGGAAGACGAAGCTTGGCTCATGGAAGGTGGTGATGGCGACCGGGCCGGGGATCAGGCCCTGATCTGGCGCGATGCCCGCCTGCTCCATCTTCTCGACCAGCATCGGCGCGACCGACAGAGGCCGCAGCTGGCGCAAGGTCCCGGCCAACGCCGCGTGAGCCATGACGCCGAAAACGACCGAGACCGCCAGCGCCGAGACGGCTGCGCGATTCAGCAGGATGAAGGCGCCGCCCGCGCCCGCCACAGCGGCGCAGACGATAGTCATCGCCGCCCATGTCTGGGCCGTCGAGGTGCCGAATGCGGTGAGGCCGTAGACGGTGATGGCGCAGATGGCCATGGCGGCGATGACCGCCAGACCGGCCCCTACACGGCGGCTGATCATGCCAATCGGGCGTGTCAGGGCGGCGGCCATCAGCAGGGCGATGGCCCCAAAGGTCGGCAATGTGTAGTGCCACAGCTTGGTCGGGGCGAGCTCGAAGATCACCCATGCCGGCACCAACCAGCAGACCATGAACCGCACCGCAGGCTCGGCTCGACGGTGCCAGCCGGTCGACAGCGCAGCGGGCAGCAGCAGC
>DASVTM010000238.1:0-5138 GCA_036387575.1 Brevundimonas sp. | reverse complement strand
GCGACGCGCGCGGGCATAGGCGGTCAGGGCGTCCGACAGCGCCTCATGGGTTCGGATCGCCTCCGCCAGAGCCATCGCATCCAGCAGGCCCATATTGACCCCCTGACCCAGTTGCGGACTGGTCGAATGGGCCGCGTCGCCGACGACGGCCAGCCGGTTCGCCACGGGCAGGGCGAGGGTGTGATGGCCGTAACGGGCCAGCGTCAACTGATCCGGGTCGGTGATGGCGTCCAGCACCGGTCCAGTCTGGGGCCACAGCGACAGGACCTCGGCCTTCCACGCCTCCAGACCCTCGGCGCGCCACGTCGCATGGTCGCCGTGCTTCAGGCTCCAGAAGAAGGTGGCGAGGCGGTCCGGGCTATCCGGCCCAAAGCCATGGGGCAGGGCGCCGCACGGCAGGACGCCGATCATCTTCGAGGCGCCGCGATACACCTGCTCCAGCGCGCCTTCGTCGAATGGTGCGCCCGGCCATGGGACCGTGCCCCACAGGGCGCCCCACTCCAGTTCCCGACGACGGGCGCCGAGGCTGGCGGCGATGGCCGATCGGGCGCCAGTGGCGTCGACGATCAGATCGAAGACCGGGCCTGACCGACCCGCGCTGTCGATCAGCCGCCCGTCCGACGCGCCGACGATCTCGCGCCCGGTTTCGAAGCTCACGCCCTCGGCGAGGCAGGCGCGGTACAGCACGTCGAAGATCGCGGCGCGGTGGACGCCCAGGGCCGGGCGCGGCCGCTTCAGATCGGCGAAGTGAATATCCAGCACGACCCGACCGCGCCGCGCCTCACGTCCGAAGACGTGGTGCAGCGGCTGGCCCAGCGCCTCGATCGCCGGCGTCAGACCCAGATGGTCGAGCACCGACAGGCCCGTGGGCTGAAGCATGAAGCCGGCCCCGACCGGGTGCGGTTCGGTAAACCGCTCATGGACGACGACCCGCCGCCCCTGCCGCGCCAGCATCAGGGCGACGGCCAGACCCGTCGGACCGGCCCCGGCCACCGCGATGGAGGACGGACCGCTCACCCGCTGAGGTTCCCGGACGGCAGGCCCTGTTTGTCATGCACTCCGACCTGTTCGACCAGGGTCTTGGCCGCGTCGTTCATGCCGATCACCTCAACCTCAGCCCCCTGCCTGCGATATTTGAACACCACGCGGTCCAGCGCATCCACACCGGTCAGATCCCACAGGTGGGCGTCGGTCAGGTCGATGACGACCCAGCGCGGCTGGCCATGATGTTCGAAGCCGGCGGTGAACAGGCCTGCGGAACCGAAGAACAACTGGCCTGCGACCCGATAGTGCAGCACGTCCGGCTGGTCCGTTGGTACGGTCTCCACGACCACGGTCTTGCCGACCTTGCGCATGAAGAAGATCGCCGACAGGACGACGCCCAGCACGACGCCCTTGGACAGGTCGTGGGTGATCACCACGGTCGCGGTGGTGGCGATCATGACGATGGTGGACTGGATCGGGATCGAACGGATGCGGGTAATCGAGCCCCAATCGAAGGCGCCGATGGCCACGGTGATCATCACCGCCACCAGAGCCGCCATCGGAATGCGCGCGACCCAGTCCTGAAGCACCAGGATCAGGAACAGCAGGAACAGGCCCGCCCACAAGGTGGACAACCGCCCTCGCCCACCCGCCCCGACGTTCATCAACGACTGACCGATGACGGCACAGCCCGCCATGCCGCCGAACAGGGCAGAGGCGATGTTGGCGATACCCTGACCGCGCGTCTCGCGATCCTTGTCCGAGGGGGTGTCGGTGATGTCGTCCAGCAGGCTGGCGGTCAGCAGGCTTTCAAGCAGGCCGACGAAGGCCAGGGTCGCCGCGACGGGTGTGATGATGGCGAAGGTCTGCCAGTTCAGCGGCACGGCAGGCAGATGGAAGATCGGCAAGGTCCGGGGCATGGCGCCCATGTCGCCGACGGTGCGGACATCGACGCCGAGGATCATGACGAAGGCGCTGACCACGACCACGGCGACCAGCGGCGCGGGAATGGCGGTCGTGACGCGCCGGAAACCGTAGATGATGGCGATGCCCGCCGCGACGAGGGCATAGGTCTGCCAGCCGGCCCCGATCAGTTGCGGCAGCTGGGCGAGAGCGACAAGGATCGCCAATGAGTTGACGAAGCCGGTCATCACCGAGCGCGAGACGAAGCGGACGTACCGGCCCAGCTTCAACAGGCCGATGACGATCTGGAACAGGCCGGTCAGGATGCTCGCGGCGAAAAGATATTCGATGCCATGCTCGCGCACGAGCACGACCATCAGCAACGACATAGCGCCGGTCGAGGCCGAGATCATCGCCGGACGCCCGCCGACGAAGGCGATGGTCGTGGCGATGATGAAGCTGGCGTAGAGGCCGACGGCCGGATCGACCCCGGCGATGATGGAGAAAGCGATCGCCTCGGGGATCAGGGCGAGCGCGACGACCGTGCCGGCCAGAAGATCGCGACCGGGCTGGGCCAGCCATTCGCGCCGCAATGAGTCGATGAGGGTCATTCGAGGGGTTCAGTCGCTGGCGTGGATCGAGCGACGCCCTGAGGCCCGCGCTGTTTCCCGGCGGATCGGCGGCCGGGATAGCCACCCGGTCTGGCCGGGTCCTTTGTGCATCCGCCTGATGCGACAAAAGCGGTGGCGGGGCAAGCGAACCGGTAGCGCTCAGCCCCGGATGTAGGTGGTCAGGCCTTTCGCCAGCGCCTCATAAACCAGCCGCACCCGACGAACGCGACGCAGGTCCTCGTGCATCACGATCCAGGTGTCGAGATCGAAGCTGAACGCCTCAGGCAGGACGGCGACCAGATCGGGATTACGGTCGCCAAGACGAGTCTGGCAGACCCCGACCCCGACCCCGGCCCGGATGGCGGCGAGTTGGGCCAGGTCGTTGTCTGTCCGATAGACGAAATCCTCGCGCTTCAGGGTCAGGCCCATGGCGCGGAGAGCGCGGATGCTGTTGGTCTCGCTTTCGTAGCCGATCAGCGGCAGGCGGCTCAGATCCTCCAGTGTTGTCGGTGCACCCTCGGCCTCGATCAGCCGCCGATGAGCGAAAAGGCCCAGCCGCACCGCGCCGATGCGGCGTGCGACCAAGGCCTTCTGAGCGGGAGGGGACATGCGTACGGCCACGTCAGCTTCGCGCTTCAACAGGTCCTCGTTGCGACTACCGAGGCTGAGTTCGAGCACCAGACCGGGATGGGCTGCGCGCAGTTCGGCGAGGATCGGCGGCAGGACCTCCACCCCGATGACCTCACTGGCGGCGATCCGCACCACGCCCCCGGCGGCGTCGGCGTCCCCCGACGCCGTGCGCATGAAGGCCTCGGCGGCGGTGGCCATAGCCCGCGCGTGCTGGCCCAGATCGCGTGCGACGCCGGTCGGGGTCAGGCCCGACGGCGAGCGGGTGAACAGGGGCGCGCCGACCTGACGCTCGAGATCCTCGATGCGCCGGCGCACGGTGGGCTGGGAGAGACCCAGCATTCTGGCCGCCCCGGACAGACTGCCCTCGCCGAGTACGGCGAGGAAGGCCCGCTGCCGCTCCCAATCGAGCCATGTGTCCGGAACGGGCGCGTTCATAAGTTTTAGACTAGCAGGTCAACGTTCCTGGGCAATTTCTTTGTGATCGGATGGGGCTCACCTTGTCGTCATGAACACCGGCCCAAAGGAGGCTTTCATGTCGAACCCAACTCGCATCGCTCTCATCCTCGGCGCTACCGGCGGTGTAGGGGGCGAGACCGCCGCCGCCCTCGCCCGCCACGGCTGGACCATCCGCGCCCTGACCCGCGACCCCGAAGCCGCTCGCGCCAAACGGCCCGAATGGACCTGGGTCGCAGGCGACGCCCTCGACAGGGACGCCGTGGTTGCAGCGGCGGAGGGCGTCAGCATCATCCTGCACGCCGTCAACCCGGCAGGTTATCGCGGCTGGGATCGGCTGGTGCTGCCGATGATCGACAACACAATAGCCGCCGCCAAGGCGTCCGGCGCGCGCATCCTGCTGCCGGGGACCATCTACAACTATGGCCCCGACGCCTTTCCTCTTTTGCATGAGGACCTGCCGCAGCGGCCCACCACGCGTAAAGGCGCGATCCGTGTCGAGATGGAGCGGCGTCTGTCCGCCGCCTGCGCCGACGGTGTGCGGACCCTGATCCTGCGGGCCGGCGATTTCTTCGGGCCGCGTCCCGGCAACAACTGGTTCTCGCAAGGGCTGGTGACGCCCGGCAAACCGGTTCGCGCCATCGCCTATCCGGGCAAGACCGGCGTCGGTCACGCCTGGGCCTATCTGCCCGACGTCGCCGAGACCTTCGCCAAGCTGGCCGACATCGAGGCGGAGCTGGAGCCGTTCGCCCGCTATCATTTCGGCGGCTACTGGGACGCGGACGGGACCGGGATGGTCGAGGCGATCCGCCGGAGAGCGGGCGGCAAGGCGAAGGTCTCGCCCATGTCCTGGCCGCTCATGTCCATGATCGCGCCGTTCAACGAGACCGTGCGCGAGCTGATGGAGATGAAGCCGCTGTGGCGCCGGTCCGTGCAACTGGACAACACCCGCCTGACCGCCCGCCTCGGCGCCGAGCCGCACACGCCTTTGGACGAAGCGGTTGAAACGTCGCTGAAGGCGCTGGGCTGCCTGGCCTGATCCCAAAACGACAATGGCCCCGCTGTCTCCAGCGGGGCCTCGATCATCTTTCGTTCGGGCGTTAGCTGATTTTCCGCGCCGGCAGGTCGTTGCCACCCTGATGCAGCACCAGCCCGGTCACCGCACCCGAGGCGTCGCGGTTGAAGGTCAGCTGGGCGTCGACGACCTTGAGGAAGAAGCCGTCGGTCCTTTCGGGGAAGAGTTCGAAGGCGGGCTGGCCGGTGGCCTGGGCCATCAGGCGTCCGTCGACGACCGAGACGGTGATGGCGAACGTCGACGACGCCTCATAGACTCCGGCGTAGCTGTTCAGGACTTCCGCTGTGACGGGTATCACTTGCCGTTCGGACTGAAGGGCGACCTCGCCGCCGTGGGCAAGCGTCATCAGGGCAGGGCCGAGCTTGTCCGGGCCGGGACCGTTCAGGTTGCCCAGCACGACCACCGTCATGCCGTCCTCGGCGCGGGCCATCCAGGTGTTGAAGCCCTCGATGCCGCCGTTGTGGCTGATGATCCGGTGACCG
>DASVTM010000237.1:0-1694 GCA_036387575.1 Brevundimonas sp. | reverse complement strand
CGGCCTGCAGACCCCGACGCTGAGGATTATCGAGACCGAGTCGATGAACGCTTATGCGTCAGGCCTGCGCGAGGGACAGTACAGCGTCACGGTCACGCGAGGCCTGCTCAACGCGCTCGACCGCGACGAGCTGGAGGCGGTGCTGGCGCACGAGCTGACCCACGTCATCAACAAGGACGTGCGGACGATGGTGATTGCCTCGATCTTCGCCGGCATCATCAGCGTCGCCGCCCAACTGGTGCTGCGGGGCATGTTGTACGTCCGGGGCGGAGGGCGGCGCGACAACAAGAACGCCATGCCGCTGATCCTGATCGGGCTGGTCATCGCGGCGGTCGGTTACGGCCTGGCGATCGTCGTGCGGCTGATGCTGTCGCGGACGCGCGAGTATGTCGCCGACGCCGGTTCGGTCGATATGACGAAGAACCCCGACGCCATGATCTCGGCTTTGAGGAAGATCTCGGGGCGGTCGACGCTCAAGGCGCCGGACGAGGTTCAGGGCATGTTCTTCGACAACCAGCCCGACAAGGAAGGCATCGACAGCCTGTTCGCCACCCACCCCTCGATCGAGAAGCGTATTGCGGCGCTGGTCAAGTACGCGGGCGGGCGAGACCTGCCGCCGCCATCTGTGACCACCGCCGTGCCTGCGACGCAGTACGGGGCGGCTGTTCCCTTCACCTGACCCTCTCCCGGCGGGAGAGGGGTACTTCTAGTCTTCCAGCCGCGTCCAGCCGTGGTGGCGGAGGACTTCCATGGGGCGGAAGTTGGCCTTGTAGTCCATCTTGGGCGAGCCCTGGACCCAGTAGCCGAGGTAGACATACGGCAGGTTTACGATGGCGGCCTGACGGACGTGGTCGAGGATGGCGAAGACGCCGAGTGAGCGGCGCTCGAGGTCGGGGTCGAAGTAGCTGTAGACCATCGACAAGCCGTCGCTGAGCAGGTCGGCCAGCGTCACTGCGACCAGATCGCCGGGGCCGCCGTCGGGCGAGACCGTGCGGTACTCGATCAAGTGGGTGCGGACGGCGGTGTCCTCGACCATGGCGACGTAGTCGGCCCAGGTCATGGCGGTCATGCCGCCGCCCGGGTGGCGCGTGGCGAGGTAGCGCTTGAGCAGGGCGAACTGTTCGGTGGTGGCCTCGGCCTCGACGAGCGCGCGAGACAGGTCGGCGTTGCGGGTCAGGACCTTGCGCTGGGAGCGACTGAACTCGAACTCGGGCACCGGCAGCCGGACCGAGACGCAGGCGTCGCAGCCCTCGCAGGCTGGGCGATAGGCGATGTTCTGGCTGCGGCGGAAGCCCGCGTGGGTCAGCTCGTCATTGACGTGGGCGCCGTCCGAGAAGGGCAGGTTGGCGAACACCTTCCGCTCTGTCATCCCCGGCAAATAGGGGCAGGGGGCCACGGCGGTCATGAAGAAGCGAAGCTGACGGGTCGGGATATGCTGGGTCACGGCCTAGGTCCGCATCCGATCTGGCCAACAGTATGACGGACGCTCGTTCATCCGTCGATTTGGCGCCGTTCGTGGCCGGGCTGCAAGGGCGTTCGCGCCACGGAGGAGGGGCGCGCCTGTCACAGGCTGGTGTCCGAGGGCAGGACGGGGGCCTCGCGCAGCAGGACGATGGCAATGCGGCGATTGCCCGCAAGCGACGGGTCGTCCGGATAAAGGGGGTCTGAGCCCGCCTTGCCCGCAACCGAGTAGA
>DASVTM010000236.1:0-8162 GCA_036387575.1 Brevundimonas sp. | reverse complement strand
CATTCGCACCGGTGATCGCGATTCTACGGGGCCCGGTCACGACCAGATCGACGGGGCCGACGATACGGCGGCCTTCGGGCGTCGCCCATGTCGCGCCCTTCATCGCGAGCACAGCCCTGCCAGCCGCCAGTCCGGTCGGCGGCATGGGTATGAAGAGGGCGCGCACCCGCTCGACCCTTTCCCGCGCCTCGACCAGCGCTGCGTCCGCCTGTTCGATACGGCGCTCGGCCAGATGCCCCTCGCGTGCGCCAGAGGCTTCGGCGCGCTCAGCCATCATGCCGAGGACGATCTTTGGAGCCGATCCACTAGCCGCAAACGCGCGGCCGGCCCGGTCACGTCGTACCTTGCGCTCCCCGGCCTTCCGGTTTTCCCGGATCGCCCGGCCCACGTTCTGCTCTGCGAAGGCCAGTTCACGTTCCAAGGCAGCTTGCTCGGCGGCCTTCCGCTCCGCGTAGAGGTCGTAGTTGCCGCCGTAGATGGTTGCGCCGAGGCTCGACAACTCGACAATCCGGTCCATGCGACGGAGCAGGTCGCGATCATGGCTGACGACCACCGCGCCACCGGTCCAGCGGCCCAGAACCTCGCCGACGATCCGGCGGGCGTTTGCGTCGAGATGGTTGGTGGGTTCGTCTAGAAGCAACTGGTCAGGCGCAATGATCAGGAGGCCAGCGAGCCGGATGCGGGTCAACTCACCGCCGCTCAAGGTCGCCGATGGCCGCTGTAGCGCCAGACCCTGCAGCCCCACCTGGGCCAGGGCGTCGTCGATCCGTTGGGTCAGGGTCCAGTCGGCATCCGACAAGTCTTCGCTGGTTCCTTCACCGGCGAGGATGCGTTCCAGGACAGCGGCGCCTGTTCCGACACCGAGCGTGTCGGCGACGCATTCTGTCGGGCCGGGCTCATGACGCTGATCCAGGATCTCGAAGGTGCCGGTACGTGAGATGGTGTCCCCGGTCGGGGCTTGGTCGCCGGACAGAAGTCGGAGCAGCGTGGATTTGCCCACACCGTTGCGACCTACCAGGCCGGTACGCTCGCGCCCGAAGACGAGGTTTAGATTGTCGAAAAGACGGTGACCGTCAGGCGTCTCAGCGCTGACGCGGTCCGTGGTTACGAACCCGGACGGGTACGCGCTTTGGCTTGGGGAGAGACGAGACATAGACCGAGATCATGGCGATAAGGGAAAGGGCGGTACCGATTTCCAGCGCGATGATCATGATGGTCAGGCCTCCTGCACAAACTCCAGAGGCCAATGGTGGCCTCCGTGCAGGAAGAATGGCGCGTCACTATGCAGGACGCAAGAGGATTAGGCTGCTGGCGGCGAACACGGCTCTGTGACAGGCTTCGCTGTTGGAGGATTCTCTATGCGTTTGATGGCCCTGCCAGTGTGTCTCGTCGCCAGCCTCAGCCTGGCGGCCTGCGCGACAGTTGGAGCCGATGACGTACCGTCCGGCCCGCCTACGGTGATCCGCGCTCCCGGAGAACCTGCCCCGGCGCAAGCCAAACTCTACGCCGACTGCCTGGCGGCCTCGGTCGTTGCCGGTACCTATGAGAAAGAACCCGGCGCCGATCTGCTGCGTCTGACCTGCACGGGCGGCCCTGCCCGCGCCTTCTATGACGGCCTCGCTGTCTGGAGCACGACCGGCGAAGGCTCCGAGATCGTCGCTGAGGGCCGCACCTGGCGTTACACCCAGAAGATCGAGAAGAGCCCGTTCGGTCTGGACGACTGCTCCACCGACGGAACCGCCGATTACCGCTGCACGATCATTCTGACGGTCGGGAAGTTTCTCTCGGCTCAGTGAGCGCGTCGGCGTCGAAGCGACGGTTTCGCCCCCCGCCTTGTCAGCAGCCGCAATGTTCCCACATTGTTCTTGCTGAATCCTGCGGATCAGCCCCCATATAGTGTCGTCGTCCCGGACCTCGTCCGGCTCTCCCGCGTTCTCCGGACAACATGATCGAAAAGCACAACTTCATCCGCGTGCGTGGCGCCCGCGAGCACAATCTCAAGGGCGTGGATGTCGATATCCCGCGCGAGCAGCTGGTCGTGATGACCGGCCTGTCGGGCTCGGGCAAATCCTCGCTGGCGTTCGACACCATCTACGCCGAGGGCCAGCGGCGGTATGTCGAATCCTTGAGCGCCTATGCACGCCAGTTCCTCGAGCTGATGGGCAAGCCGGACGTAGATCTGATCGAGGGCCTGTCGCCGGCGATCTCGATCGAACAGAAGACGACGTCGAAGAACCCGCGCTCGACCGTGGGAACGGTGACCGAGATCCACGACTATATGCGCCTGCTTTGGGCGCGAGTCGGTGTGCCGTATTCGCCTGCGACCGGACTGCCGATCGAGAGCCAGACCGTCTCGCAGATGGTCGACAAGCTGACGGCCCTGCCCGAGGGCGAGCGGCTGTTGCTGCTGGCTCCGGTCGTTCGCGGCCGTAAGGGCGAGTACAAGAAGGAGATCTCCGAGTGGCAGCGCTCGGGCTTCCAGCGGCTCAAGATCGACGGCCAGTTCTTCGCCATCGAGGACGCGCCGACGCTGGACAAGAAGTTCAAGCACGACATCGACATCGTCGTGGATCGGATCGTCACCAAGAACGGTCTCGAACCGCGATACGCCGACTCGATCCAGACTGCGCTGGGCCTGGCCGACGGGATCGCAGTCGCCGAATGGGCCAATGCGGATGAAGGCAAGGAGCCGCGCCGGATCACCTTCTCCGAGAAGTTCGCCTGTCCGGTTTCGGGCTTTACGATCTCGGAGATCGAGCCGCGTCTGTTCTCGTTCAACAACCCGTTCGGCGCCTGTCCGGTGTGTGACGGCCTCGGCGTCAAGCTGGCGTTCGACGCCGATCTGGCCGTGCCGGATCGCGACAAGACCCTGCATAAGGGCGCGGTGGCGCCGTGGTCGCGTGGTCCCTCGCCGCTCTATACCCAGACGCTGCAGGCGCTGGCGCTGCACTACGGCTTCTCGATGGACGTGCCCTGGCGCGAACTTTCGGCCAAGGCTCAGAACGTGATCCTGCAAGGATCCGGCGGCGACAAGATCAAGTTTGTCTATGACGACAACGCCCGCAAATACGAGACGGTGAAGACCTTCGAGGGGGTCCTGCCGAACCTCGAACGCCGCTGGCGCGAGACCGACAGCGCCTGGGTGCGTGAAGAACTCGGCCGCTTCCAATCGGAAACGCCGTGCGACGCCTGTCACGGCAAGCGTCTCAAGCCCGAGGCGCTGGCGGTCAAGATCGACGGCTCCGACATCGCCGACATCTCGACGCTGTCGATCTCCAAGGCTCACCACTGGGTGTCGACCCTGTCGGAGCGGCTGACCGAGAAGCAGCTTGAGATCGGCCGTCGCATCCTCAAGGAGATCGGCGACCGGCTGCGATTCCTGAACAACGTCGGCCTCGACTATCTGTCGCTGGCGCGCGCCTCGGGCACTTTGTCCGGCGGCGAGAGCCAGCGCATCCGGCTGGCGTCGCAGATCGGTTCGGGCCTGACCGGTGTGCTGTATGTGCTCGACGAGCCGTCCATCGGCCTGCACCAGCGCGACAACACCCGCCTGCTCGAGTCACTGCGGGGTCTGCGCGATCTCGGCAACTCGGTCCTAGTCGTCGAGCATGACGAGGAGGCGATCATGACCGCCGACTACGTCATCGACATGGGCCCCGCCGCCGGCATCCATGGCGGCGAGATCTGCGCCGAAGGCACGCCCGCCGAGGTCATGGCCAATCCGAACTCGCTGACGGGCAAATACCTGACCGGCGAGCGGGAGATCGAACTGCCGCCTGAGGGCCGCCGCCCGGTCAACCGCAAGAAGATGCTGAAGATCAGTGGCGCAACCGGCAACAACCTGAAGACCGTCACCGGCGAGATTCCCGTCGGCCTGTTCACCTGCGTCACCGGGGTGTCAGGCGGCGGCAAGTCGACCTTCACCATTGAGACGCTCTACAAGGCCGCCGCGCGTCGTCTGCACAATGCGTCCGACGCCCCTGCCCCGTTCGACCGGATCGAGGGGCTGGAGCATTTCGACAAGGTCATCGATATCGATCAGTCGCCGATCGGCCGGACGCCGCGTTCGAACCCGGCGACCTACACCGGCGCCTTCGGACCGATCCGTGACTGGTACGCGGGCCTGCCCGAGTCCAAAGCGCGCGGCTACGGGCCTGGTCGATTCAGCTTCAACGTCAAGGGCGGGCGCTGCGAGGCCTGTCAGGGCGATGGCCTGATCAAGATCGAGATGCACTTCCTGCCGGACGTGTACGTCACCTGCGACGTCTGCAAGGGCAAGCGCTACAACCGCGAGACGCTGGAGATCGTGTTCAAGGGCAAGTCGATCTCGGACGTGCTGGACATGACGGTCGAAGAGGCCGGGCATTTCTTCAAGGCCGTGCCGCCGATCCGCGACAAGATGCTGACCCTGACGCGCGTGGGTCTGGACTACGTCAAGGTCGGCCAGTCGGCGACGACGCTGTCTGGCGGCGAGGCCCAGCGGGTCAAGCTGTCCAAGGAACTGTCGAAGCGGGCGACCGGCAAGACGCTCTACATCCTCGATGAACCGACCACCGGCCTCCACTTCGAGGACACCCGCAAGCTGCTTGAGGTGCTTCAGGAGTTGGTCGATGCGGGTAACACCATCGTGGTGATCGAGCACAACCTCGATGTGATCAAGGTGGCCGACTACCTGCTCGACTTCGGACCAGAGGGCGGTGAAGGCGGCGGCGAGATCGTCGCGGTCGGCACGCCTGAACAGGTCGCGGCCAACGACGCGAGCTGGACCGGGCGGTACCTTAAAGAGGTCCTCGACCGCCATGAGACGCGTCGCAAGGCGCGCGTCGCCGCCCTGAACGCCCCAGCTTTAAACGCGGCGCAACCGGGGTCAAAGGCAAAGGCGGCGGCACGGATTCGCAAGACTGCTTAAGGCACGAGCGGCGGTCGTCAGCGACCGCCGCTGCCGTTCATTGGCAGTTCGCCGAATACTCGCCAAATCGGCCTCCGCGGAGTGATTCGTTAATGGCGGTCGGCCTGATGTGAACCGCTGCGGAGCTGTCGCGTTGATTGGGCTAACGCGAGAGCCACTATGTTCAAGATCCTGGTCCCCGCCGTCGCCGCACTTGGAATGGTCGCCTTTGCGGCCAAGACCCAGGCCGTTGCGTCCGACGAGCCTGCCTCCGGAGCCGCAGCCTCCAGCGTGGCTGCCGAACCGATCATGGGGTGGCATCTCAGCTATGAGGGCACGGTTGCCAAGCTGGCCTATGGTGTCGAGAACTCGGACCAACTGGTGATGATGATCACCTGCGCGCCCCGTCACGGGTCGGCAGTGATCTTTGGGGACGTCTTGCCCGCCTCCCCTCGTCTTGTTCAGACCTCAGCCGGCAGCGACATGGATGAGGCGCGCGTACCGATCAGTGATCCGGCGCTGCAGAGCCTCGCCCGCGACGGCATCCTGCCCGTGGTGAGCGCCACTGGCCCCGCCCGGATCAGGGCGACGCCGAATGAGCGTCGACTGGTCAGCGGATTTCTGAACTATTGCGACGGTGCAAGGGCCTGACCCTTGCAGCCTTGACGAAATCAGCGGGGGCTGTGTGATGACCTATTTGCAGGCTGCGATGGCGAGCGCGTCTCTGATGCTCTGGCCGGGGCCGGGACATCCAGGCCAGGTAACCGGCTGGACATGGACGCTCTATGAGGGTGAAGGGCCGCTCGTCCTGGCCAACGAAATGCCGGACACGCCTCAGCTCAGAACCACGTTCGAATGCACCCGGGGATCCGGGGTGGCGCGGTTGTCCGTCTATGGCGGACCGCTGGGCGGTGGCTTCGCAAGCGTGACATCGGGCCCCGGGGCGGCAAGTGCGCAGGTGCAGGCTGAACCAGGTCGGGATGGCAAGCTCAGCCTCGCAGTGCGCACAGATCATCCCGTCTTTGGGCAGTTCCTTACCACGGGCGATCTCGCGGTCACGATCGGCGGCCAGCGACAAGCCGTGACGGTTGAAACAGCGCATCTTGCCAAGCTGCGCCGCTTCGCCGACCTTTGCGGCGGTTAGCCATCAGGGATCGCTGCGTGAACACTTCCGCCCTCACCACTGCCCGGTTTCTCGCCCTCATCAGCCTTGGCGCTCTGGCGACGGCCTGTTCGACGACGCGCGAGGCTGATCCGACGCCGATGGCTTCCGGCGGCGCCCCTCAGCCGATCAGGGGATACGACTGGTTCTTCCACCCCGAAGCGACGGAGGCGAAGCTGGTGTACGGCGTCGAGACCAGCGACGATCTTCGTCTCGGCCTGACCTGCGAGAAGGGTTCGGGCCGGGTGGAGATCACAGCCAACGCTCCGCATGGTGTCCGCGAGATTTATCTGGAATCTGGCGGCGAGACCGAGCGATTCCGCGCCGAAGGCGAGGCCTCCGAGCTTGCCGACGGCGACTTCCTGACCGCCGAAGCCACAACTGCGGCCCCGGTGTTCCAGCGCTTCCGGCGCGTCGGCTGGCTGGCGCAGTGGAACGGAGAAAAGCGCGAGACCTATGTTCCACATCCCGCGACCGCGCCGACTATCGACCGTTTCTTCGCGTTCTGCGGCTAAGGGCGTCGATCCCGAAGCGCCCGGCGCTTCTGTTCGGGCGTCTCATCCGACTCGCCATCGCTATCGGCATCAGTGAAGTGGGCCCGACGCGTCCGGCCAGGATTCAAGGCCATAGCCACGATGACGCCGAGCAGGAGCAGGACTCCCAACCCGATCAGGATGTTCTGCATGGCGGCGCTCCCGTTGTGACCGGAACCCAACGCGACGCACCGGCGACGGTTGCCGGTTCGGGCGGCGGAACAGATTGGGAGACGGCGGGTATCAGGTGGGTCTCGAAAGCCTGCCCAACCCCAGCTGATCGAGCCTCGCCGTCAGGAGATCCTGTATCCGGGTCAGCGGGGGGCCGAAGCCCCCCATGGTACGTCCTCTCGGGCTCGAACCGAGGACCCTCTGATTAAAAGTCAGATGCTCTAACCAACTGAGCTAAGGACGCGCCGTGGGGTGGGGGGCCTTCTGTTGCATCAGGCCATGCGGGTCAAGCCTTGGATCGCATCAACAGCGCAGGAAATCGTCTTCATGCCGTCGGACCGTCTCAAGGCATCATCTCAGGGGTGACCGGCGGAGCGAGGACGGCTATGGAACAGGTCAGTCCAAGGCGCGTTCTGCGGCGATCGGGGAGGACGGCGATGAAGAAACTGATTCTTGCGCTTGCTATAGGCGCTGCGACCGTGCTGGCGGGCTGCGACGACGTTCGTCAACCACAAACGGAAACCGCTCCCCCCCCGCCTGAACCTGCCCCCGTTGCGCCCGCAGCGAGCGATAGCGCCGCTCCGTCCGCCGCAACCAGCACTCCGCAAACGCCTGCGACCGACACCAGCGCGTTGCCGACCGACGAACGGCCATCAGAAGAGACCGTGAAACCGGAAAGCGAGACCCTCTTCTACTGAATCCCCCGCCTCCAGATCCGCGCCATACAGTCGCCACGCCGGAATGGTTACGGATCCCCGGGGGGCGGTGGCGCCGACGAAAGTTCAAGCTTGATTTCTCGGCCACCTCAGCCGGCCGACCGGGGCCAGACCATGCAAGGCGGCTCCCGAAAGGGCCATCTCCGGGCTGGAGCCGTGCGCCTTGTCCTGTTCGGGTTCGCTGCATCGGCAATGGCTATGCAACCCGCCTTCGCCGAACCCAGGGCCCAAGTTCGCGGCGAGATGGACACCGCCCTGCGGACCCAGTTGTCGCGCGCGGTCGGCGACGTTGACGGCGCGCCTGCGAACAGGTTCGAGGCCAGACGCCGCGCCCGTTCCGCCGTCGAGGGCGCCCAGGCCTTGTTGCGGTCCGAAGGCTATTATCAGGCGACGGTCGAGGATGTGGTCGAGGGCGAAGAAACACCCGTCGCCATCGTCAATGTCATACCGGGCCCGCGTTTCCTGATCGCCCGGCCCGATATCGACTGGATCGCGCCTTTGCCAGATCCACTTGTGGCGACTGCGGTTTCGGCGGAGACGGGCCTTACGGTGGGCGCACCGGGGCGAGCTGTGGATGTCATCGCCGCCGAGGGCCGGATCGTCGCGGGTTTGACGCGTAGAGGCTATGCCGACGCGGCGACCCAGCCGCGTCGGGTCGTCGTCGATCATGCCGCCTTCACCGTGCAGCCGAC
>DASVTM010000235.1:0-12545 GCA_036387575.1 Brevundimonas sp. | reverse complement strand
AGGCCTGCCATGGGAAGCCGGGGGCTTCTTCGGTCAGCTTGGCGATGGTGTATTCGTTATAGGTCTTGTCGCGGTTGCGGTTTTCGATCGGCGTCCAGTGGGTCTGAGCGATCGAGGTTTCGAGAGCCACGATGGCGGCGGCGTTCTCGGCCGGCTTGTCCCAGCCGATCATCGTCAGCATGCGCTCGACATAGGCCTGATACTTGACCTTTTTGTCGGCGTAAAGCGGCGACAGATAGTAGTCGCGGTTCGGCAGGCCGATGCCGCCCTGCCCTGCGGCGACGACGTAGCGATTGGGCGCTTTTGCGTCGATCGTGATGCCGGTGCGGAAGATCGACGCACCCAGACGGCCCTGTGTGCCGCCCATGTAGACGGCCATCTTGTCGCGGGTGTCGGCGGCGCGAATGGCGGTCAGATAAGGCTGCAGCGGCTGGGCGTCGAGCGCCTCGATCCGGGCTTCGTCGATGTACGACCGATAGGCGTCGGCGATCTTGGCTTCGTCCGAACCCGGGGTCAGGTCGGTTCGCGCAGCGAGACCCGAGACCAACTCTTTCATGCGGTTGTCGGACAGTTCGCGCAGCAGGGCGAACGAGCCATAGGAGGTGCGGTCGGCCGGGATGACCAGCGACTTCAGCGCGGTCCCGTTGGCGTATTCCATGAAGTTGTCGCCGGGGTTCACGGTCGTGTCGCGACCCGCGAGGTCGAAGCCCCAGGTTCCGTATTTCGGAGCGGTCGTGCCCTGATAGCCGGAGCCGGTCGGACCGGACTGGAACAGCGACACCATGGTGCAGCCGTCGTCGATGCACTCATGGGTGTCGTTCTGGGCGGAGAAGTCCTGAGCGAAAGCTGCGGCTGGTAGAAGCAGGGCGCCAAGGGCCGCGCCGAGAAGAAGCGTCTTCATGTACAAATACTGTCCTGAAAGTCCGGCGATTTTCGTCGAATGAGCAACTGGGGAAGCCACGTACGGCGCGGGCCAAAATGGCGGATCGGCGGCGAACCTACGCCAGGCGAGGGGGGTGTCGCCTTAAAAAAGATTCATGATTCAGCGCGACGGGATGGCGCTGCTGTCGCGTTAAGACTTGATTGTCCTCTAGGTCAGTCAATGGCGATTTGATCGGATCGGGGGACGAATGGCAGTCGGACACGGCGGGGGCGGCGAATACAAGGATCTGGTCGTCTTTCTGGCGGCCGCCGGGGTCGTAGTCCCGCTGTTCAGCCGCCTGAGGATCAGCCCCGTGCTGGGCTTCCTCGCCGCCGGGGTCGTGCTCGGCCCGCACGGATTGGGCCAGCTCACCGGGACCGTGCCATGGCTGTCGTGGTTCACGATCAGCGACCCGGCGCAGATCGCCCAGCTCAGCGAACTCGGCGTCGCCTTCCTTCTGTTCATGATCGGGCTGGAGCTCTCGTGGGAACGGCTCAAATCGATGCGCCGTCTCGTCTTCGGCTTTGGGCTGCTGCAGGTGCTGATCTGTGCGCTCGTGCTGGCCGGAGGCTTCATCCTGCTTGGCCAGACGCTCGCCGGCGCCGCGGTGCTCGGCATGGGGCTCGCCCTGTCCTCCACGGCCGTGGTCATGCCAGTCATGGCGGAGACGGGCCGGCTCAAGGGGGCGACGGGTCGTTCGACCTTCGCCGTCCTTCTGGCTCAGGATCTTGCAGTCGCCCCGATCCTGATCACCGTCTCGTTCCTCGCGGCGGCTGCGCATCCCGGCGGCCTGCTTGAGCCCAGCCAGATCGGGCGCACCCTCTTCACCCTCGCGCCCGCCGCGATCGGCCTCGCCCTGATCGTCTTGCTCGGCCGGGTCGTGCTCCGTCCTCTGTTCCGATCCGTCGCCCGCAGCCGCAAGCGTACGCACGGCGGTCAGGAGCTGTTCGTCGCCCTGTGTCTGCTGGTGGTGGTGGGGACCGGCGTCGCGGCTCAGGCCGCGGGCCTGTCGATGAGCATCGGCGCATTGATAGCCGGACTGCTGATCGCCGAGACCGAGTACCGGCGTGAGGTCGAGATCAACATCGAACCCTTCAAGGGACTGCTACTCGGCGTATTCTTCGTCGGGGTCGGCATCGGCCTCGACCTCAACGTGCTGGCCGCCAACCCGCTGTTCGTCTTTGGACTGGCCATCGCCATCACCGCCATCAAGGCGGCGATCATCTTCGGCCTGGCCCGGCTGTGGAAGCTCAGCGCCCGCACCGCGATAGAGACGGCGCTGGTGCTCGGGCCTGCGGGTGAGTTCGCCTTCGTGGTCCTGACCACCGGCATGGTCGAAGGCATCGCCGCCCCGGCCTTCACCCAGAGCGTTCTGGTCTCGGCGACGCTCAGTATGTTCTGCGTCCCTCTGATGGCCTGGCTAGGCCAGACGCTGGCGAGGCGTGGCGAGAGGGCCCCCGGCCTGCCGCTCGAGACCCTGACCCCGGTGATCAAGGACGGCGCTGTCCTGATCGTCGGCTTCGGTCGCGTCGGTCGCCTGGTCGGCGAGATGCTGGCGGAGCACAAGGTCCCCTTCATCGCCTTGGACACCGACCCCGCAGCGGTCACCCGGGCGCGCCGCGAAGGCTTCGATATCTATTACGGCGACGCAGGCCGGGCCGAGATGCTGACCCTGTGCGGCATCGACACAGCCCGCGCGCTGGTCGTGACCATGGACGCGCCGACGAAGGTGGACGAGGTCGTGATCGCCGCCCGGGCCCTGCGCGACGACATGACGCTGATCGCACGCGCCCGTGATGATCGACATGCCGCGCGACTGTACGGCCTCGGGGCGACTGACGCCGTGCCCGAGACGACAGAGGCCAGCTTACAACTTGCCGAAAACGTTCTGGTGGATGTCGGTATCCCCATGGGGCTGGTGCTTGCGTCTATCCATGAGAAGCGGGACGTGTTTCGTGCAGTGTTTCAGGCCGCGATCCCCGCCGATCAGCGGGGCCGTAAAACCCGGGCCTTGCGCGGATCGCTCGAGCGAAAATAATCGGCGATGACTGGGCGAGGTTGCCTTGCGGAATGCCAGGCCCCTTGGTCGAGCCAGCGCTTACGTCTGAGGCATGACGTCGTTGAAACCGCCTCGTTAATGTTTGGACCCCATTTTCGTCATCGTTCCATGATGAAGACCGCGGTTCTCGGGTAGCGTCCTTCGAAAACCCGCAGTGTCGCCATATGGCGAAGCTGCGGCGTGCGCGTTGCCCCATTCCCCCATCGTCCCCGGCGGTCCCCCGTCGCCGGGTTTGAGTAAAGCATTTCTCCATGTCCCAGAACGCCGCGATCGCCGAAGCCCCGGCTTCCTCCAACGACGTCTCCGCAAACGACGGCCCGCGCATGAACCGTCGCCAGGCCGCCAAGGTCCGCACTCGTCAAAAAGTGCTGGACGCCGCCCGTGGTCTCTTTGCCGAGCGTGGCTATGAGCCAGCCACCATCCGCGACATCGCCAAGGGCGCCGGGATGTCGACTGGCGCAGTGTTCGCCAATTTCCAGGACAAGGCCGAACTGTTCGAAGCGGTCCTGACCGAGGACATGACCAAGCTGGCCGATACGGTGAAGGCCGGCGCCGGCGAGGGTTCGGTCAAGGATCGCCTCTCCGCCGCTCTGACCGCAGGTTACCATGGCTCACTGGACCAGCTGCCGCTGTTCCAGGCCATCGTCGCCCGCTCGTGGTTCCAGCCCTTGGCAGCCGAGACCCGCGCCCGCGCCGTGACCAAGCAATTGCTTGCCGTCATCACCCAGATCTTGCGTGACGGCGTCGGCAAGGGCGAGCTGTCGCAAGACGCTGATGTGCCGCTGCTGACCGAACTGTTGTGGGACGCCTATCTGTCCAACTACCGCCGCGCCGCCTACGACAGCTGGTCGGAGCAACAACTATCGAACCACGTCGCCAAGCAGATCGACGTCATCATCGCCGGCGCCCTGACGCGCTAAGGCAAGAAGTCTCCTCCCTGTCGCGCAGCGACGGGGAGGAGATCTAGCTCTTCCACCTCAGCATCCCGGGCTTGACCGGGTTGACGAAGCCGCGTCCCTCGACGCGGCTTTTTGTCCATTCTCGCTTCAGCTGCTGGTACCATTTCGCCTGTTTATCGGCGTCGTCGATCCAGATCAGGGCGGGGTCGTAGCGCAGCCCCTCGTTCTGCAGGTTCACCATCCCCCCATCCTGCTTGAGGAAGGCGACCACGCCCATCCGCAGGAAGGGCTTGGCCAGACTGAACACCCAATGGTCGGACCAGAATATCTGGGTGATGCGGGTTTTGGTCTCGGTCACCGGCGTCAGGCAGGTCAGGGCCAGCACCTGCTTCTCACCCACCTGGATGTGCTCCCACCGATAGCCGGGCAGTTTGAAGGTGATCTCGGTCGCGGGCGCGCCGCCCAATATCTTGTAGGCCCGGCTGTTCGATGACGGAGCGTGTCGCACCATCGCAAAGCCATGCTCGCGCGGCTCGAACATCTTGGCCTTCTCGTGCATCGAATGCTCGGACCGCCACCACCACTGCTGATGCACGTAGGGACCGTGAGCAGGGTCCATCAGCCCGACCACCGCGTGGTCGATGTGGCTGTCGAAATCCATCCACTCGACGAGCTTGGCGTCTCCGCCGACCACGCCGGGGAACACCGGCGGCTCATGGTCCGGCGCGGCGTCGGAGCGCGGGTCCGAGCGCATCCAGACGAACACCATTCCCTGGCTCTCGACCACTGGATAGGACCGCACCCGGACGCGGCCCGCCTCGAACGCCTGATCCTCGACCAGCGAGGGAATGGCGGCGCAGACCCCGTCGGTGCGGAAACGCCAGCCGTGATAGGGGCATTCGATAGTCTCGCCCTCGCCCGGCTTGTCGACCAGCCGCCCGGCCGACAACGGCGCCGCGCGGTGCGGACAGATGTCGCGCATGCCGTAGACGGCTCCAGCGTTGGTGCGGCCAATCAACACCGGCTCGCCCATGATCTCGTGCCGTTTCAGCGAGGCCTTGGCGACGTCGCGCGACAGGGCCACGAAATACCAGGCGTCGAGCACGAACCCCTTGCCGAACGCCGTCGGCGGGGCCTTCGCTTCGGGGGCGTTGGAGGAGATGGAGGCGCTGTCGGCTGAAGGCATGGCTAATCATAGTCCTTCTCCCTCTGCGGGAGAAGGTGGCAGGCGGAGCGTGAAGGATGAGGCTCTCCTCCCCAGCAGTAGCAAGGAAGCAAACTTCATTGCCGTGTTCCGCCTATGCGATCGCGCCCATTTGATCATGCAGACCGGGAGGATCGCCCTATGTACGAACAGGGTTCAGCGAAACCTTGACACCGTCACACAGTATATGACACATACTGTGTGACGTACACTATATAAGAGGAACTCGAATGAACTCCCAGTTGATCACCGGCCTTGTCGCCGCTCTCGGCCTCCTCGCCAACATCGCGAGCGTCGGCTCAGCCAGCGCACAGGACGGTCATGCGGCCCACAGCGAACAGGCTGCCGGCCACCGCCACGCCGACTTCACATCCGATCGCTTGCATGTCCGCGTGGACGGCGAGGAAGGCGGTCGCGACATCATCCTGATCCCCGGCCTGAGCTCCTCACCTGAGGTCTGGCAAGGTACGGTTGATCATCTCGGCGGCGGCTGGCGAGTCCACCGCATCCACATTCAGGGCTTCGCCGGCGCTCCGGTCGGCGGCAACGGAACCGGCCCGGTTGCGGCGCCGGTCGCCGAGGAGATCGCCCGCTACATCACCGAGAACAAACTCGATCAGCCAGTTGTGGTTGGTCATTCCATGGGCGGGACTATCGGCATGATGCTGGCTGCTCGCCATCCGGATCTGATCGGCAAGCTGATGGTCGTGGATATGGTGCCGTTCATGGGCGCGATGTTCGGCCCTCCCGGAACCACCGCCGAGAGCGTGATCCCGACCGCCGACGCGATCGGCGGAGGCATGGCTTCAGCCACGCCGGAGCAATATCAACAGAGGGCCGCCGCGACTGTCACCGGGATGATCAGTACAGAATCCAAACGCGCCGGCCCCCTGCACGACACCACCACAAGTGACCAGCAGGTCGCATCCCATGCCTTCCGTGAGCTGATCGCCACTGACCTGCGCCCGGAACTGACAAAGATCACCGTCCCGACCAAGGTGGTCTATGTGAAATTCAACGATCCACGCATGACCGCTGACATTGTCGATGGCATCTATCAGGCCGCGTTCGCCAACCTGCCCGGCGTCAAGCTGCAACGCATCGACGACAGCGCCCACTTCATCATGCTTGACCAGCCCGATGCCTTCCATGCGGCGCTCGACGCCTTCGTCGCGCCGTAGGCCGCTCGGGCGATGAGCCACGCTCCGGCCGCCCATCCTTCTGCAAACAGGATCGTCGACCTCTATTCTGAGAAGGCCGACGGGTGGATCGCCGACCGCAAGCGAACGCTCGGGTCCGCCGGGTCGGGCCTGACGGAGGGGGGCTGGCTCGAGCGGTTCATGGCTGCTCTGCCACCGGGCGGCAGCGTTCTCGATGTCGGCTGCGGCTCCGGCTGGCCGGTGGCGGCGACGCTGCTTGAGAGAGGCTTCCGGGTCGTCGGGGTCGATCCGGCGCCCGACCTGCTGGTCCATGCAACGGAGACTCTGCCTGACGGGGAGTGGTTAGCCGGCGACATGCGGACGTTCGATCTCGGTGAGCGTCGCTTCGATGGTTTGCTGGCCTGGCACAGCCTGTTCCACCTGGCTCCTCACGATCAGCGGATCGCGCTGCCGCGCATTCTGGCTCACGCAGCCGACGTTTGTGTCTTCATGACTTCCAGTGGCCCAGCGGAGGGCGAGACAATCGGCGAATGGCGTGGTGAGCCTCTCTATCACGCCAGTCTGGACCCGGCCGAATACCGCGCCATCCTCGAAGCCAACGGCTTCCTGCCTGACGCAGTCGATCCTTCCGAGCAGGACGGACACGGCATAATCTGGATCGCGCGCAGGAGCGGGCTGACCAATCCGTAACCCGCCGGCCATCCTTTAGGCGAAAAGCGCCCTCAGGTACCCGCTACGTCTTCATGGCCCATTCACCAGGCGAGCTGTTTTGATGGCGAGCGTTTGAGATAGACGCGGGACCGGCTAAGGCTGTTCTACAGCGGACTTGAGGATTTCGATGGCCGGTCAGGGTTACGGCGGTAGACAGGGTTCGCAAGGCGGCGCCGGCGCAAAACCGCAGCGGAGCGCCCTGCAGAAATTCTTCTACTGGGGTGCGGTCCTGGCGGTCTGGGGCGTGATCTTCCTGGTCGTCTTCTTCGCCGTGTTCGCGCGCGGCCTGCCCGACACCTCCAGCCTCTACAACGTCGATCGCCAGCCCTCGATCACCTATCTTGATCGCAACGGCGCCCTGATCGCCACGCGGGGCACGCAACAGGCGCCGCCCGCCGATCTCGACAGCCTGCCGGACTATGTGCCGGCCGCCTTCATCGCCATCGAGGACCGCCGGTTCTGGTACCACCCCGGCTTCGACCCCATCGGCATGAGCCGCGCCATGGTTCGCAACATGCGCGCAGGTCGCGTCGTTCAGGGCGGCTCGACCCTGACCCAGCAGTTGGCCAAGAACCTGTTCCTGACGCCCGATCAGAACATGAAGCGTAAGGTTCAGGAGTTGATGCTGGCCGTCTGGCTGGAGCTGAAATTCACCAAGAAAGAGATTCTCGCCCTTTATCTGAACCGGGTCTATTTCGGCGCAGGCGCCTATGGCATCGAGGCGGCGTCGCAACGCTATTTCGACAAATCGGCCAAGGATCTGACCGTGGGCGAGGCCGCGCTGCTGGCCGGGCTGCTGAAGGCGCCGTCGCGCTATTCGCCGGTGTCCGAATCGAAACGCGCCGCAACCCGCGCCACCGTGGTTCTGGACCAGATGGTCGAGACCGGCGTCATCACCTCCGCCCAGCGAGATCAGGCTGTGCAGGAGCCCGTGCGGGTCTCACGCACCCTGGCCAGCCAGCACGCCCAGTATTTCATCGATTGGCTCGACAAGCAGATCCGCGGGCTGGTCGGTGAACCCACCGAAGACATGGTCGTCGAAACCACCCTCGACCTGACCATCCAGACCTCGGCCGAGCGCGCCGTAAACCGCATCCTCACCCGCGACGCCTCCAAGGGCGTGCAGCAGGCGGCGCTGGTGGCGCTGGATGGCGACGGCCGGGTCCGTGCCATGATCGGCGGCGCCTCATACGCTGACAGCCAGTTCAATCGCGCCGTCGACGCCCAGCGTCAGGCCGGTTCGTCGTGGAAGCCCTTCGTCTATCTGGCTGCCATGGAGGCCGGCTACACGCCGCAAACGCCGGTCGTCGACGAGCCTGTCACCATCGGCACATGGTCGCCCAAGAACTATGGCGGCACCTATGGCGGTCCCACCACCATCGCGCATGCCGTGGCCCATTCGACCAACACCATCGCCGCGTCGGTCGCCGACAAGGTGGGGCGCGACAGTGTCTCACGCGTCGCGCGCCGTCTGGGCATCACCAGCCGCATCAGCCTGGACCCCGCCATGGCGTTGGGCACGTCCGACGTCTCTCCGATCGAGATGGCCACCGCCTATGACGCCTTCGCCAACGGCGGTCGTCGCGTCGAAGCGTACGGCATCAGCCGCATCCGCACGCCGCAGGGACGGGTCATCTACCAGCACGGAAACTCCGGCGCGATCGGGCAGCAGACGATCAACAACCCGCCGCTCTACTATATGAACCAGATGCTGCGCGGCGTGATGACCGGCGGAACCGGGACCTCGGCGGCCATCGCCGGTCGCGATCTGGCCGGCAAGACGGGCACCACCTCGGACTACAAGGACGCTTGGTTCGTCGGCTACACCGGCGGCTTCGTGGCGGCTGTGTGGGTGGGCAAGGACGACGCCACGCCGATGCGCGGCGTCACCGGCGGCGGTTCGCCTGCCGCCATCTGGAAGGACTTCATGTCGGCCGCCCTGCCGCGCCTGAACGCACCGTCCATCCCCAACGGCCCGCCCATGCCCGAGGGCTGGGTCGCGCCTGATCCGGTGGGCGATCTGATGGGTCAGGTCGAGGACCCCTACGGCGGTGAAGTCGTGGCGCCGGTCGATCCTGAAGCGGGCGAGCCCTACAACGGCGCAGGTCAGCAGCTGGCCCCTCGCATCGAGGTTCGCCCGACCCAGCAACCCCGTCGCGAAGATGGAGCTCAGCGGCTCGAGACCCTGCCCCCGGAAAAACGCTCGGACCCCCTGTTCTTCTAGGCCTGTCTTTCAGGGTTCTTCGACAGGCTTCACCACGGCGGTCTTCGCCCGCCTCTTGACCACCCGGTCGGCGACAGCCTCCGCATGTTTCAGCGTGAAGGCCAAGGCAGCCGGCGATCCGCGTCTCGGCCCCACCGTATCGGCGACCAACGCGCCGCGTTCGCCGATAGGACGCGCGGCGCCTGTCGTGGTGTCGAGCGCGGTCTGATGCTCGATCTCGGCGTTCATCTCGGCGCCCATCAGGATGATTTGAACCGAAATCCAGATCCACAGCAGGAAGCCCATGAAGGCCGCCAACGGTCCGTAGGAGTCCAGCCGCACGAAGTGCGACAGGTACCAGCTGAACAGGAACGAAACCGTCACGCTCAGGGTCGCGGCGAAGACGGCCCCCGGCGTCAGCCAGCGCCAGCGCGCCTTCTGCCGACAGGGGCCGAAACGATAGATCAGGGTCAGGGCGCCGATGTAGCCGACCAACAGGAGCGGCCACCGCAGCCAGGCGAGGGCGCCGAACTCCTCGTTCAGCCCAAATACCGCCAGCACGATCGGCGCTCCGACCACGAGACCGGCCGTTACCAGCACCGCCGTTAGCCCCGAAAGGGTGAAGGCCATGCAGATCAAGTTGTAGCGAACCAGATTGCGCTTCTCGACCTCGTGATAGGCGACGTTCAGGCCGTAGAAGAGCGTCTTGACCCCGCCGTTGGCTGCCCACAGCGACAACAGCAGGGTCCAGACCAGCGTGAAGGTCAGCTGGCCCGACGGGTTCAGGGCCAGCCGCTGCATTTGCTCCCCAAGGAACTCAGCCACGTTCGACGGCAGTATGGAATAGAGGAACTGCAGCCGGCTCCAGGCGTCGGCGGGGTCGGCGAACAGTCCGTACAGGGTCACGAAGGCCGCCAGCGTCGGGAACAGCGACAGCACCAGAAAGAAGGTCACCCCGCCGGCGACGAACCCGACCCGGTCGCCGAAATAGGCCGCGCCGACGCGCCACAGGATGTCGATCCAGCCCTTGTGCGGAATATGCTCAGGCCGTTGCGCCAGCCGTCCTCGCCCGGGATCGCGGGCGTCATAATCCTCGGGTGTGGGCGCCTTCGGTGTGAGCGGCTCAGGTCGCCTGGGCCTGAGTTCGATTCCGACCTTGTGCCCCTGGGTATAAAGCAGATGCGCGGCGCCGGCTCCGGTCGCCAATCCGCCCACAGCCGCCCCGACAAAGCGCCAGATCGAGCCGCGGCTTCCGACGGGCCGCTTGAAGGGGGTCTTGGGAGAGAAAGCCATCGTCGCCTGAACGGCCACGCTGCCGCCGCGTTCCAGCGCCCCCTGCCGAACCTCCGCCTCAACTTGCTCTCCGGCCGTTCGTCAGGCAGTCAGGCTTCAATGACTGTGGTCGCCGCCCTCTATCGCCATCCGGTCAAGGGCTTCACGCCCGAGCCCCTCACGCAGGCGATCCTGACCACCGACGGCTGGTTTCCCGGCGATCGAATGTGGGCGATGGAAAATGGACCGTCCGGCTACGATCCCGGCTCCCCCGAGCAAATTCCCAAGCAAGCCTTCACCGTCCTGATGCGGCAGGCGATGCTGGCCCGCGTCCGCACCTGTTGGGACGAGGCGACCAACATCCTCACTGCCGAGATCGACGATCAAAGGCTCTGCGTCCGCCTCGACGAGCCGGATGATGGGGCTGCGTTCGCGACAGTTCTGGCCGATTTTCTCGGCGAAGAAGCCCTCGGCCCGCTGCGCTTGATCGCCGCCGGGCCGAGCCATCGCTTCATGGACTCGTCCAAAGGCCGCGTCTCGATCCTGAATCTGAACAGCGTGCGAGATCTCGAACGCCGTTTAGGCCAGCCCCTCGACCCCTTGCGATTCCGCGCCAATATCTGGATCGAGGGGCTGGAGCCGTGGGTCGAGAACGACTGGTCCGACCAGTCGATATCCATCGGCGAGACGGTCCTGCGCGGCGCCAAGCCGACCGTCCGTTGCGCCGCCATCGACGTCGATCCGGCGACCGGCGTGCGCGACCTCGAGGTCGTTCGCGCGTTGTTCGACAACTACGGCCATGTGTTTTGTGGCCTCTACGTTTCGATCGAAACGGGGGGTCGCATCGTGGTCGGCGATCCGGTAGCGAGACCCGCATGAACGACACGACCTCTTCCCCCGCCCCAGCAACGCCGCCCTCGTCCGGTCCCACGCTCGTCTCGGCATGGAAATCCGCCCAAGCCCAGTTGAAGTCTGCGCGCATCGACAGCCCGTCGATCGACGCCCGACTGCTGCTCGAGGCCGCCTCGGGCGCCAGCCGCATGGACATTCTGACCGATCCCTATCGCCTCCTGACCGATGACCAGCAGGCGGTTCTGGACGGCTATGTAGAGCGTCGGCTGAAGCGCGAACCGGTCTCGCGCATCCTCGGCCGGAAGGGCTTCTGGAAGATCATGCTGAACGTCACGCCTGACGTTCTGAGCCCGCGCCCCGACACCGAGACCATTCTCGACATCGTCATGCTGGCCCACGCCCGCAACGAAACCTTCAACGTCATCGATCTGGGCACCGGCTCCGGCGCCATCCTGCTGGCGATCCTCAGCGAGCGCCCTGCGGCGAAGGGCGTCGGCACCGACATCTCGTCCGAGGCTCTCGCCGTCGCTCGCGAGAACGCCGCCAACCTCGACCTCGATGGCCGCGCGACCTTCCTGCGCACCGAATGGGCGGCGGGTTTCGGCGACGACAGCTTCGATCTGGTGGTCTCGAACCCTCCCTATATCCCTTCCGGGGACATCCCCGGCCTCGACCCTGAGGTGCGCGAGCACGATCCTTTGCTGGCGCTGGACGGCGGCCCCGACGGTCTTGAAGCCTATCGCGAGTTGGCCCCGGAAATCATGCGCATCCTCAAGCCCGGCGGCGTATTCGCCGTCGAAATTGGCTGGGACCAGGGCCCGCAGGTCAAGGCCCTGTTCGAGGCGGCGGGCTTCAAGGACGTCATCGTCGTCAAGGACCTCGGCGACCGCCACCGCGTCGTCACCAACGGCCCAGACCCGCGCACCAATCCGATTCCGACAAGCTAAAACCAGTCAGAAAGAAAATTCGATGGGGCTGAGCGCGATCACGCTGGACAATGACGATCAGGAACACTCCGTTCCGGAGTCGTTACACCCCGTTTTTCACAAGGTCATCGGCGCCTTCATGGACGGTGATTTCAGGCTCCTTGAGCATGAGATCGAAGGCGTCGGGCGCATTGATGCCGAGATCGCGAAAGCCATCGCGGAGAATATCCTCGCCTACGGAGATCGTTTGGCTTTTCTCGACACCTCGGTGTGGGAGCGGTCCTGTTACCGATGGATGGGTGGTTACTGGCAATTGCTCATCGATCTGAGCACGGAG
>DASVTM010000234.1:0-4112 GCA_036387575.1 Brevundimonas sp. | reverse complement strand
GGGCAGACTGGGTCAACGCCGACATCACGGTGACGACCGACGCCGACCAGACCCCGATCGCGCCCGGCTATCAACGCTCGGACGTAACGAAGGACGGGCGTCGCACGGTGCGGTTCGTGACCGAGGCGCCGGTGCTGTACTTCCTGTCGGTGCAGTCGGCCCGCTATCAGATCGCGCGTGAGTCCCACAACGACGTCGACATGGTCATCTACTACGATGCCCAGCATCCCCGGAACGTGCCCCGGATGATGACGGCGCTGACGAAGTCGCTGGACTACTACTCGGCCAATTTCTCGCCGTACCAGTTCCGTCAGGCCCGGATCAGCGAATTCCCGTACGGCTCGTTCGCCCAGTCCTATCCGAACACCTTCGCCTGGAGCGAAAACCTCGGCTTCATCGCCGACGTGTCGAACGTCGAGAAGATCGACTACGTCACCTATGTCGCCGCGCACGAGTTCGGACACCAGTGGTGGGCGCACCAGATCGTCGGTGCGGACATGCAGGGGGCGACGGCGCTCTCCGAGACCTTGGCGCAGTATTCGGCGCTGATGGTGATGGAGAAGATGTACGGGGCGGAGCAGATCCGCCGCTTCCTCAAATTCGAACTCGACTCCTACCTGCGTGGTCGGGGCACGGAGCGGCTGGAGGAGGTCCCGCTGCAGCGCGTCGAGAACCAGCAGTACATTCACTACCGCAAGGGTGCGATGGTCATGTACCTGATGCGTGACCAGATCGGCGAAGAGGCCGTGAACCGAACCCTGCAGGCGCTGCTGCAACGCTATGCCTTCCACAGCGCGCCCTATGCGCGGTCGGTGGATCTGGTGGCGCTGCTGCGGGCCAATGCTCCGGCGGACAAACAGGCGCTGATCACCGACCTGTTCGAGAAGATCACCCTCTATGACCTGAAGACGACGGCGACCCGCGCGGTCCAGCGCGCCGACGGCAAATGGGATGTGACGCTCACGGTGGACGCCAAGAAGCTCTACGCCGACGGCAAGGGTGTCGAGACGCCCGCGCCGCTGAACGAGAGCATCGACATCGGCCTGTTCACCGCCGAACCGGGCAAGAAGGCGTTCGATCGCCGGTCGGTGGTGGTGATGGAGCGCCGTCCGCTGCACTCGGGCGTGCAGACGTTCAGGTTCGTCACGGCGGTCAAGCCGACGTTCGCCGGGGTGGATCCGTACAACAAATGGATCGACCGCAACTCGGACGATAATCTGAAGGCGGTGGGGTAGGGGCGGACGTACCCTCTCCCGGCGGGAGAGGGCTTGAGCGCACGGCGGCGATTGCCGTCGTCCTGGCGCGAAAGGGTGAGGGGTCACCCTCAACGGTTAGCGCCAGCCCCTCACCCTTTCGGCTGAAACGCATCGCTGCGCTGCGAGCCTCAAGCCCTCTCCCGCCGGGAGAGGGTGTTAAGCCAGCGCCGCCCGGATCGCGGCCAGACCGGCTTCGGCCTTCGACCCGTCCGGCGCGCCGCCCTGGGCGAAGTCGGCCTTGCCGCCGGCGCCCTGGCCGCCCATCGCGATAACGGCTGCGCGGGCGAGGTCGGCGGCGTTGACCTTGTCGGTGACATCCGAGGTCGCGGCGACGGTGACCGCCGCCTTGCCGTCGGTGACCCCGATCAGGGCGACGACGCCGGAGCCGACCTGTTTCCTGAAGTCCTCGGCCACGCCGCGCAGGCCCTTGCCGTCGACGCCGTCGAGAACGCGGGCGATCAGCTTGATGCCATTGATCTCTTCAGGCGCAGCATTGGCGGACGAGCCGCCGCCGAGAGCGAGTTGCTTCTTCAGGTCGGCGACCTGTTTCTCGAGCGCGCGGCGTTCGGTGGTCAGGGCCTCGACGCGGGCAGGGACATCCAGCGGCTGGACCTTGAAGGTCTGGGCCAGCGTCTTGGCCACCCCGGCCTGGGCCAGCAGGAACTGGCGCGCGGCTTCGCCGGTCAGGGCCTCGATGCGGCGGACCCCGGCGGCGACGCCGGTTTCGGACACGATCTTGAACAGGGCGATGTCGCCGGTGCGGGCCACGTGGGTGCCGCCGCACAGTTCGACTGAATAGGGTTTGGCGGCGTCGGTCAGCGAGCGGCCGAGCGTCAGGACGCGGACCTCGTCGCCGTATTTCTCGCCGAACAGGGCGATGGCGCCGGCGTCGATGGCGTCTTGCGGCGTCATCAGCTTGGTCTCGGCCGGAAGGTTCTGACGGATCACGGCGTTGACCTCATCCTCCAGCGCGGCGAGTTCGGCCTCGGTGACCGGGGCGTTGTGGCTGAAGTCGAAACGCATGCGGTCGGCGTCGACCAACTGGCCCTTCTGGGCCACGTGCGGGCCGAGCACATGCGCCAGCGCGGCGTGCAGCAGGTGGGCGGCGGAGTGGTTGGCGCGGGTGGTCAGGCGGGCGTTGGCCGTGACCCGCAACTGGACGCGCGCGCCGATGGACAGGGCGCCGGATGTGATCTCGACCTTGTGCGCGAACAGGTCGCCGCCAGCGTGTTTGATGACGTCGAGCACGATACCTTCGCCTTGCTGGCCCGAGGCGTCGGACCATTCGATCTCGCCCTTGTCGCCAGACTGGCCGCCGCCTTCGCCGTAGAAGGGCGTCTGGTCGAGCAGGATTTCAGCGACATCGCCCGAGCCGAGCTCGTCAACCGAGGCGCCGTTGGCGACGATGGCCAAAACTTCCCCCGAGCCTTCGACGGCATCATAGCCGGTGAAGACGGTCGGCCCGAGGCGGTCGCGCAGGGCCAGCCATTCGCCGGTCGCAGCGGTCTGGCCAGAGCCGGTCCAGTGCTCGCGCGAACGGTTGCGTTGCGTCGTCATGGCCTCGTCGAAGGCGTCGGTGTCGACGGTGAAGCCGCGACGGCGCGCCTCGTCCTGGGTCAGGTCGAGCGGGAAACCATAGGTGTCATAGAGAGTGAAGGCGGTATGGCCCGACAGAACACCGCCCTCGCCGAGATCGCGCGAGGCGTCTTCCAACAGGCCCATGCCGCGACCGAGCGTGGTGCGGAAACGAATTTCCTCCTGCTTCAGCGTGTCCTCAATGAAGGCCTGCGCGCGGTTCAGCTCGGGGAAGGCCCCGCCCATCTCCGACACCAGCGTCGGAACCAGCCGGTGCATCAGCGGATCGGCGGCGCCCAGCAGGTGAGCATGGCGCATGGCGCGGCGCATGATGCGGCGCAGGACATAGCCCCGCCCTTCGTTCGACGGAGTGACGCCGTCGGCGATCAGGAAGGACGACGAGCGCAGGTGGTCGGCAATGACACGGTGGCTGGCGGCCTGATCACCGGTCGCATGGGTGCCGGTCGCCTCTTCCGAGGCCGCGATCAGGGTTTTGAACAGGTCGATGTCATAGTTGGAATGGACGCCCTGAAGCACGGCGGCGACGCGTTCCAGACCCATGCCGGTGTCGATCGAGGGCTTGGGCAGCAGGGTGCGGCTGCCGTCGGCGGCCTGCTCGTACTGCATGAAGACGTTGTTCCAGATCTCCACGAACCGGTCGCCGTCTTCGTCGGGCGAACCGGGAGGGCCGCCGGGGATATGATCGCCGTGGTCCCAGAAAATCTCGGTGCAGGGACCACACGGGCCGGTGTCTCCCATCGACCAGAAATTATCCGATCCGGCGATGCGGATGATGCGGCTCTCGGGGATGCCGGCGATCTTCTTCCACAGGTCGAACGCCTCATCGTCGTCGATATAGACGGTGACCAGCAGGCGGTTCGGATCGAGACCGAACTCCTTGGTGATCAGGTTCCACGCGCGGTCGATCGCGTGTTCCTTGAAGTAGTCGCCGAACGAAAAGTTGCCCAGCATCTCGAAGAAGGTGTGGTGACGCGACGTATATCCGACGTTGTCCAGATCGTTGTGCTTGCCGCCCGCACGCACGCATTTCTGGGAGCTGGTCGCGCGCTTGTACGGCGGCGTGGAGGCCCCGGTGAAATAGTCCTTGAACGGCACCATGCCCGCGTTGACGAACAGCAGGGTCGGGTCGTTCTGCGGCACCAGCGGAGCCGACTGGACCTTGGTGTGACCGTCGGCCGCGAAATAGTCGAGGAAGGTCGAACGGATCTGTTTCAGGCTGGTCATGGGCGGCTCTCGGGTGGAGTCTTGGGCGAGGTCTCG
>DASVTM010000233.1:0-7504 GCA_036387575.1 Brevundimonas sp. | reverse complement strand
TCCAAAGCCTGGCGGCTCGCGCAGCCGCCCTCGCCGCCGCCGGTAATCCAGCGGGCGCCGCCGCCGTGCAAGCCCAGGTCGTTGGCATCCTGGGCGGGCTGGCCAATCCCAACGCGGTCAACCTGCCCGTTGCGTCCGGTCTCCCGCTGTTCGGCCTGACGGCCCAGCCGACGGCCAACAACGGCGACTTCACCTATGGCGATCTGGAGGACGACGGCCTGACCTGGCGTCTGACGGCGCGCTATGCCCTCTCGGACGACGCCAGCCTGTACGCCAACTACGCTCGCGGTCGTCGTCCCAAGGTGCTGAGCCCACGCGGCCCGTCGGCTCCACTGGGCGCTGTGACCTTCAACGAGATCGACGCCGAGACGGTCGACAGCTACGAGATCGGCGCCAAGGCGGCCCTGATGGATCGCCGCCTGCGCGTAGACGGCGCCGTCTATATGTACACCTACAACAACTTCCAGACGACGGTTCAGAGCGGGACCCAGTTCGTCGTCACCAACGCCGGCGAGGCCGAGGCCTATGGTTTCGAGGGTCAGGTCAACTGGGCGCTGAGCGACCAGATCGATCTGTTCGGGACCTATGGTTACAACCACGCGCGGTTCACCACCGGCATCTATGACGGCAACCAGTTGCGCCTGTCGCCGGATCACCGGGCCTCGGTCGGCCTGATCTGGACCCTGCCGGTCGCCGGCGGCGCCTTCCAGATCCAGCCGACCTATACCTGGCAGTCGGAAGTCTTCTTCGACGACAACAACGACCGCACCGACTTGCAGACCTCGGCCATGGGCAATCTGGTTCCCGATACGATCGTCGACGAGCTGCAGGAGAGCTATGGCCTGCTGAACCTGCGGGTCCGCTACACGCCGACGGGCGCCAACTGGTCGGTCGAGGCCTTTGGGGACAACCTGCTGGAGGAAGAGTTCATCAAGGACGCCGGCAACACCGGCGACGCCCTGGGGGTGCCGACCTTCATCGCCGGCGAGCCTCGCATGTACGGCGTCAACCTGAGCCTGCGGTACTAGGATGAGCATGGACCGTCGCGGCTTTCTGAGCCTGATCGGGGCGGGGGCGGCCACTGCCTCCGCCGCCGTCGCCGAGGCGTCTCCGCAGGGGACCGTCGCCTTCCTTCACGGTGTCGCTTCAGGCGATCCGTCCACCACGGCGGCGATCTTCTGGACCCGGGTGACCCCGGCGGATACGTCCAACAGCGCAATCCCGGTGGTGCTCGAGATCGCGCGCGACGCGGGCTTCACCGACAGGGTCCGGCGTTCGACTGGCCTGTCCGCAGAAGGGGCGCGCGACTTCACGGTCAAGCACGATCTGGACGGTCAGGGGCTCGAGCCCGGCAGCGAATATTTCTATCGTTTCGTCGCGTCGGGCGTCACCTCGCCGGTGGGCCGGGTCAAGACCCTGACCGAAGGCGCGACGCCTGAGATCGCCCTCGCGGTGGTCTCGTGCCAGCTGTATCCGGGCGGCCTGTTCAACGCCTATGACGCCATCGCCAAGCTGGATCGCGTCGACGCTGTGGTTCACCTCGGCGACTACATCTACGAATACGGCGCCGAGCCCGACGACTACGGCATGACCACCGGCGCAGCCCTCAACCGGGCGCCGTTGCCTGCGCACGAGATCGTCACCCTGGCCGACTATCGCCAGCGTCACGCCCAGTACAAGACCGATCCCGACCTTCAGGCCGCCCATGCGCGTGCGCCCTTCATCTGCGTCTGGGATGACCACGAGGTCGCCAACGACGTCTGGACCACTGGCGCCGAGAACCATCAGGCCGCGACCGAAGGTGACTTCAACGCCCGCAAGGCGGCGGCGCTGAAGGCGTATTTCGAGTGGATGCCGATCCGCGAACCCGTCACCGGCAAGATGGCCGAGGCCATCCAGCGGACGTTCCACTTCGGCGACCTCGCCAGCCTGATGATGGTGGAGACCCGGCTGCAAGGCCGTCAGCAACAGCTGACCTACGCGGCCGACATCACGATGAAGGCCGGTCCTGACGGCAAGCCAATGCCGGACGCCGCCGCCTTCGAGGCCAAGCGCAACGCACCCGAACGCGACCTGCTCGGAGACGCTCAACGCGAGTGGCTGGGCCGCGAACTGGCCGCCTCCAAGACCGCTGGCCGGCCTTGGCAGGTGCTGGGCAATCAGGTGGTGATGGCGCGCGTCGCCGGACCGAACATCGCCGCGATGGCGACGCCCGACCAGATCGCCGGAATGCTGGGCGGCCTGCCGCCTGCAATCCGCGTTCAGGTGCAGCAATCGGCGGCGCTGTTCGCCCTGGGCCTGCCGTTCAATCTCGACAGCTGGGACGGCTATCCGGCCGGTCGTGAGCGTCTGTACGAGACCTTCAAGGCGGCCGGCGTTCAGCCTGTCGTACTGGCCGGCGACAGCCACGCGTTCTGGGTCAACGACCTGAAGAACGCTGCTGGTGAACGGGTTGCGGTCGAGTTCGGGACCAGCTCGATCTCCAGCCCGTCGCCTCAGGACTCCATCGGCAACTTCCCGCTCGGCGCCGCTCTGGAAGCCACCAACGAGGAAGTGCTGTTCTGCGACCAGAGCGCCAAGGGCTACATCCTGCTGACCCTCACACCGACCGAGGCGCGCGCCGACCTGATCGGCATGTCGACCATCATGGCCAAGCCCTTCGCCGTCCGCACGGTGAAGACCTATCGGATCGCACAGACGGCGGCGGGTTTGGGTCCAACAACGGCGGTCTAGTCGGTTGGCCCCTGCACCGGGTTGAGGAACGCGAGCGGGGCAAAATCCGCAGCCTCCTTCGTCCGACGCGACTGGATTGCGGCGAGGATGTCGGCCGGGTTCCAGAGCGAGCCTTGCATCACGGCTACCCATTCCAAACTCTCGGCCACGGTGTGGTCGCGGGCGTAGGTGATGGCGGCTTTCGAACCGGATATCGCCAGCGGAGCCTTGGCCGCGATGGTCTTCGCCATGTCCAACGCGGCGGCAACGACTGCGTCTGCATCGGGCAGGATGGCGTTGACGAAGCCGAGCCGTTCGGCGCGGTCGGCGCTCAGGCTTGAACCTAGGTAGGCCAGCTCCCGCACCACGCCTTCCGGCAGCAGCTTGGGCAGGCGCTGGAGGCTTCCGACGTCCGCCATCATGCCGATGTTGATTTCCTCGATCCGGAAATACGCGTCTGCAGACGCCAGCCGGATGTCGCAGGCGGAGACCATGTCGAGACCCGCACCGACGCAGGTGCCGTGCACGGCCGCGATGACGGGGAACCGCACCTTCTCCAGCATGGTCAGCGCATCCTGCAGGTCACGGACGGCCTGATGGAAAGCTTGCCGCTGCGCTGCGGTCTCTGCCGGCAGGATCGCGCCGCTTGAGAAGACCGAGATATCCATCCCGGCGCAGAAATTCTTGCCCTCGCCGGAGACCACCAGCGCACGGACCTCGCCGCCCCGATCCAGTTCACGAAGGGCCGGGGCAAAGCCGCGCCAGAAGCTCATGTCGAGCGCGTTCGAAGCCTCGGGACGGGTCAGTCGAAGGTGCGCCACCGCGCCGTCGCGTGTAATCTGGAAGGCGGCCATGTGAGTATCCGAACTGTACGATGCGCCGTCATGCATCCCATCGCCGCCGCTCGGCAAGGTTGATGTCGAGGCGGGTGGCGATTGAGCACACAGGGACCCGAAACGGGAACCGGTTCGCTGGCACAGTTCCTCTCGCGCCGGCTTTGGGCGTTCGTCACGGCGCCTGCGTTCAATGGATCAACGATCCGGCAGAGCAGCCCGGTTGTTCGTCTCGCTGACTTCCGAGGGCTTGCCATCGAGGATGAGCCGCACTTCCGACCCCGCAGGCAACGAACGAGGCATTCGCAGCGAAACGGTTTCCGTCTTGGGTTGGAGATCGTTCGGAGCAGCCAAAGGGCCGAAACGAGCCGTCGTCAGAATCGCCCCATCCGGGCTCTGGATCACCACTTGACCGGCAGGAGATGCGACCGCGCCAAGGCTATGCACAGTGACGGACAGCCGTCCTCCGCGCCTGACCAGATCGGCGGCGCCGATGCCGACGTCCGGACGTGTCGCCATGGCGGACCCGGCTTGGGCCAGCGCAAACTCGATGACGCTCGCGCCCGGCGGCAGGATCACCGGGATCGCTTGTCCTGGCCCAAACGCGATCGTCGAAGTCTGACCGGCATCAGACCGATCGTCGCCATTAGCGTCGGCTCCCTGCGTCACCCGCCATTCGCCGGGCGTGACCTCGCCCCCGGCGATATTGGCCGAGATGGGGATCGACGCCATGTTCCAGACCACCACGCGGAAGCTGTCCTTGGCTGGCTCGCGCACCAGCACGGCGACCTTCATCGCGTTCTCGGGATCGTCGAAGCGCCAGCTGATCCGGTTTCCGGGCACGATACGGTTGCGCATATGGGCGACACCGCCGAGACGCGCGCGCTGCAACTGGTCGGACGGTAGTTCGACACGATCCGTCCACCATTGGTCCTCGGTCTGCATCTTCATGCGGACCGATCCGAACTGGATTTCCTGCGCATAAAGACGTTCAAGGAAGCTGCGGTCGCCTGTCTCGGCAGCGGCGATAGTTAAGGCTTCGGAAGACGCACCCGTCTTTGCAGCGGCCGTGACATAGCGCTGGTCCAGTTCGGGGCGGCCGAGGTCGCGGGCCACGTCGCTGTTGATACCCGACCAACCCGGAGAGCCGGGCTCACCCATTGGAGCGAGGTATTTTCGGTCGCCGGTCCAACGATACGCTGACCAGAGTAGCATATTCGTGGGACTGACTCCGGAGCCTCTCTGGGCGTCGGTGGTCCAGTTGATGTCGGCGGGCCAGACGATTGCACCATCGGTTGCGGACTTGCCGTGGGCCAGGTAGCCGTCTGCAAGCTCCAGCAGCAGGGTCTTCAGCTGTGGCGAGCCGTTGTAATCCACCAGCGCCATGCCCGGGTGCAGCACCAGATAGGACTGCGCCTTGGACCAGTCCCACGGCGTGTCGCGCGCGAAATGGGAGCCGCTGTAATAGCTGGAGATGATGTGGCGATGACCGGCCGCATTGACCTGCGTCAGCTCGTCGTAGCGACGCGCCGTCGCCATCAGCCGTTCCAGTGTTTTCGGATCGCCACGATTGAGCAGCGCCGCCTGGCTGATGGCGTTGATCCCTTCCTCGTAGGTGTGAAGTTCGTCGGTCAGGATCGTGCCGAAACCGTTGGTCCACATGCCGTTGCGATAGCTGGCCTCGATCAGGGCCTGCAGCGACGCGTTCAACTTGTCGGGATCGACGCCCATCAGCGCCGGGCCGACCCACTGGTTGGTCAGGTCGGTATCGTCGGAGATGCCGCCGCCGAACTCGCCTTCGACCTGACGGTTGTCGATCCACCAGTTGATGAAGTGGCGGACCAGCTTGAGGTCCTCGATCTGGCGGAAGGCCCACAGGGGGACACCGGCCGGCGGCGTGGGCTGAGTGAAGGCGGGGAGGGGCTGGGACGTGTTCCATTCGCTCCAATAGGCGCGACCCTCGACGTTCTCCGGATCGACCCGCAGCAGGTCGGTGAGGTCCAGGTAGAACTGGTCGAACAGGCCGAGGTCGCGGGTAATCTGGCGTTCCTCGACGAGGAAGCCGTAGCTGTCCTTGATCTGCGCGAGGCGGTCGGCGACGTGCTCGGCCCGGGCGGCCTCGCGGGTCTTGAAGATCATCCGCACGCCCATGCCATCGAGGTCGGAGGCATGGAAGTCGGGACTCGAAGCCGCGACAGTGAAATACAGGCTGTCGTCATCATCGAGAATGCGGTCGCGGGTGTCGAGGAAGACGGTGCGCGCCTCACCCGGCTTGACCGCGACATTGACGTCCAGCAGGTCGCGCAGGGGCCAGAGCGGATCCTTGACGCGAATGTTGAGCGAGATCAGGCCGTCAGCGCCCGGCGTCGACCTCAGCGCCGGAACCGTTAGAACGATGCCGTCCAGTCCGCCGGCTTCCTGAAAGCTCAGCGTCGGCACGTTGCGGATGAGCGGTCCGCCTGCGCGGCCCCGTCGGAAGTCGATCGGGATCAGCACATGCGCCAAGGGCCGGTCGCCGCTGAGGGGGGTAGCGCGCGGCGCGGTCGGTGCGCTGGCGGGCAAGGCGGTCAGGGTGTCGCGTTCCTCGACCGGATAGCGACCGGCGATGAAGGCCGACAATTTATCGGTGGCGACATAGCTCGGCTCGACACCCGCGCGCACGGTGTAGGAATAGTCGCCGATGCTCTCCGGAATGGCGCCCGGCACAACGTTGTAGACGCCGATCTCCTGAATCGGGGTTTCCTGATCCGTGTTGACGAAGCGCACCGCGCCGCCATCGTGGGCAGCGACGCGGGTCGTGGTACGTTCGGCGCCGCGCGGGCGGTGGGCGAGTGTTTGCGGCGAGGTGTCGTCGATGACGCGGCTGGCGTCGATGCGGGCGGCGACGGCGGACAGACGGCCGTGGGCGGCGCCTTGAATCTCGATCTGGTTCCAGGGTTCGTCTGGCAGGAACCACGTCGCCGACCTGCCGCCCATCGAATAGACGTTCCAGTCGGGCAGGGTGAAATAGTCGTTCCTGCCGGGCAGGCGCGAGCGGTTGTAGACGCCGGGCCAGGTCGTCTCGCGGATACCGTCATTGCCCTTCCACATGCGCTGGGCAATGTCGCGCTGGTCCGCGAACTCAACGCGCCGAATGCGAGTGACAGGGTCTGCCAGATAAGGCGCGGAACCCTGATCGAAACCGAAGCGTCGGTTCCAGGCGGCGCGCCAGTCATCTGTGCTTGCAGGAAGGGCCGGAGCAGAAGCAAACGCAGCTTTGGGCGCAGCGATGCCGGCGGCCTCTGCGTCCGACAGGGCGTGGTCATAGACCCTCAGGTCATCGTAGTCAGAACCGCGCGTGAAGCTGTAGCGGCTGTGGACCTGAATTGGGGCGACGATGCGCGAGGCGATGCCGAACTGGTCCAGTGCTGCGTCGAGAACGGCGGTGGTCCTTGTGGCCGCGACGCGCTTGCCGTTGACGTAAAGAACGACGCCGTCTGTCTCGTCCCAGCTGAAGGCAAGATGCATCCAGGCGTCAGGCGATGGTGTCTGCGGCAGTTCGTACGACACCCGGACGCGAGCGAGGTTGTTGTCGGTCACGAAGGCGTCGAAGCCGTGGCCGTTCCAGTCGATCCGCAGGAAGGCCATGTCCCAGCTCGAGTGGTCGGCGTAACCTACGCGGAACAGCACGAACGGCGTCGTGCTGACCGGATAGCGTGACCGCCAGTCGAAGGCGACGGTCCCCTTGGCTGCGAACATGTTGCCAGCGGCGCGGTAGGCCAGAGCCTGATCGTCCGTGCCTTCGATGTAGCCGCCATCAGCCCCGCCTGTGGGCTTCATCGCGAGTTTGTCGGCGAACGTCGGTCCGGCTTGACCCGCGGCAAAGTCGGCGCTCAGCGAGGAGTCGGCACTGAGATGAAACAGCAGGCCATCGGCTCGGGCAGCCTGCGCATTCGCGAGCGGAGCAGTGGCCAGCGCAG
>DASVTM010000232.1:0-18494 GCA_036387575.1 Brevundimonas sp. | reverse complement strand
CGGCCGGCGCCATGTACTTCATCGAGACCCAGCCGGCGCCGTCTCTGGTGGCCGCAGGCGTCGACGCCTCGGTCAATATGGAAGGCAAGGAGGTTCGTCTCGGCGCGCCATCCTCGACCGTATGGTCCGTGCTCACGACAGGGGCCTCCAGCGGCTCGGTCAACTCCATGCACGGCAGCTATATGCCGCTGGGTGGCGGGCTTCAGATGTTCCTGATGCAACTCGGTGAGATCCTGCCGGGCGGCGTCGGATCGGGCATCGCCATCATGGTCCTGATGGCCATGCTGTCGGTGTTCGTCGCCGGGCTGATGGTCGGGCGCACGCCTGAATACCTCGGCAAGAAGATCGAGGCGCGCGAGATCCAGTACACGATGATCGCCGTGCTGGTCCTGCCGCTGGCCATCCTCGGCTTCACGGCCATCTCCGCGGTGTTCCCGACGGCGATGGAAGGCTTGCTGAACCATGGGCCGCACGGCCTGTCGGAGATGCTCTACGCGTACACTTCCGCCGCAGCGAACAACGGCTCGGCCTTCGCAGGTCTGACCGCAAACGCGCCCTGGTGGAACACGACGCTCGGCATCGGCATGCTGATGGGACGGTTCATACCCGCCATCGCCGTCCTCGCGATCGCCGGTTCGCTGGTCGTCAAGCCCAAGCTGGCGCCGAGCCCCGGCACCCTGCCGACCGACGGCCTTCAGTTCGCGGGTCTGGTCATCGGCATCATCATCATCCTCGGCGGTCTGCAGTTCTTCCCCGCCCTCGCCCTCGGACCCATCGTTGAGCACTTCCAGATGCTCAACGGCGTGACCGGCTCGTGATCCGAACGGACATCACATGACACACGCTAATCCCAACATCGAAACGGCCACAGGGCGTCAGCCCACGCTGGCCGGCGGCTTCTCGGGCGCCATGATGGGCCGGGCTCTGGGCGACGCTTTCGTCAAGCTGAACCCGCGCCATCTGGTCAAGAACCCGGTCATCTTCGTCACCTGGATCGTCGCCCTGCTGGCGACGGTCTCGGCGGCAGGCGCTATCGCTTCAGGGCCAAGTCAAGGAGGGGCGGCTGGCTTCGCCATCCAGCTGGCCCTGTGGCTCTGGGCTACGGTCCTGTTCGCCAACGTCGCCGAAAGCGTCGCCGAAGGACGAGGCAAGGCGGCGGCGGACAGCCTGCGGGCGACCCGCGTCACCACCCCGGCCAAGGTGATCGATCCCGCTTCGGGCACGGTCTCCCAAATGCCGGCGGGCGACCTGACGGTGGGCACCATCGTTCTGGTCGAGGCCGGCGATGTCATCCCATCCGACGGGGAGATCATCGAAGGCGTCGCCTCGGTCAACGAGGCCGCCATCACCGGTGAGAGCGCCCCCGTCATCCGTGAAAGCGGCGGCGACAGGTCAGCGGTCACCGGCGGCACCACCGTGGTGTCCGACTGGCTCAAGATCCGCATCACCTCGGCTCCGGGCTCGACCTTCCTCGACCGCATGATCGCGATGGTCGAAGGCGCGAACCGTCGCAAGACGCCGAACGAACTGGCGCTTTCCGTCCTGCTGGCCGGTCTGACTTTGGTCTTCCTGATCGCGGTCGTGACGCTGCTGGGCCTCGGCGCCTATTCGGGCGTCAACCTTGATCCGATCGTGCTCGGCGCCCTCTTCATCACCCTGATCCCCACGACCATCGGGGGTTTGTTGTCCGCCGTCGGCATCGCCGGCATGGACCGGTTGCTGAAGGTCAACGTTCTGGCCACCTCGGGCCGTGCGGTGGAGGCGGCAGGCGACGTCGACACCCTTCTGCTCGACAAGACCGGCACCATCACCTTCGGCAACCGTATGGCCACCGAGGTCATCCCCGTCGCCGGCGTTCGTCCTGAAGTCGCCCTGCGCGCCGCCGTCACAGCCTCGCTCGCTGATGAGACTCCGGAAGGTCGCTCGATCGTCGAACTTGGCCGCAACGCCGGGATCGTTGTCGAACAGCCCGCAGGCTCTACCGCCATCGCCTTCTCAGCGACCACCCGCCAGTCGGGTCTGGACGCGGGCAAGGACTCTTGGCGCAAGGGCGCGGTTGACGCCGTGCTCAAGTCGCTCGGTTCGGACACCTCGGCCCCGCCCGAGTTCACCGCAGCCGTGGACCGGATTGCCCGCTCCGGCGGCACGCCTCTGGCGGTCACCGAGAACGGCCGTCTGGTCGGCGTCATCCACCTCAAGGACGTCGTCAAACCCGGCGTGAAGGCCCGCTTCGCCGAACTCCGCGCCATGGGTCTGCGCACCGTGATGATCACCGGCGACAACCCGGTCACGGCGGCGGCCATCGCTTCGGAAGCCGGGGTCGACGACTACCTCGCCGAGGCGACGCCCGAGGACAAGATGCGGCTCATCAAGGCCGAACAGGCCAAGGGCCGTCTGGTCGCCATGTGCGGCGACGGCGCCAACGATGCCCCCGCGCTGGCTCAAGCCGACGTCGGCGTGGCCATGCAGACCGGCGCTCAAGCTGCTCGCGAAGCCGGGAACATGGTCGATCTCGACAGCGACCCGACCAAGGTCATCGAGATCGTCGAGGTCGGCAAGCAACTGCTGATCACGCGCGGCGCCTTGACCACCTTCTCGATCGCCAACGACGTGGCCAAGTATTTCGCCATCATTCCGGCGATGTTCGTGGTCGCCCTGCCTGCCTTGAGCGCGCTCAATGTCATGCATCTGGGCAGCCCTGAGAGCGCCATCCTGTCGGCGGTGATCTTCAACGCCCTCGTGATCGTCGCCCTCATCCCGCTGGCTCTGCGTGGCGTCAAATACCGCGCCGTCGGCGCCGGCAAGCTGCTTGCCCGCAACCTGCTGATCTACGGCCTCGGCGGTCTGGTCGCGCCCTTCGTGGGCATCAAGGCCATCGACCTGATCATCACCGGCCTCGGCCTCGCGTGAGGATGACAGTCATGTCCCGGAAATCGCGGTTCAAGGCCGCCGGCAAGAACGACGTCTGGTTCGCCATCTTCGTCATCGCCGCCATCGTCATCGTCGGCCTGCTGGCCAATGCCGACCAAACCAATGCGCCCAAATGGCCCGGACCCGTTCCGGCCGAACAAATCAAGGAATAGTCATGCGTATCCAACTCAACTCCACCGTCGCAGCGATCGCGCTTTTTGCAGTAGCCACAGGCGTCGCGTCGCAAGCCGCCGCCCAGACCGCCGACGCTGACACTGCCCAGAACTCCTCGCAGTCGATCGCTGATTCCTATGCGCCCAAGTTCGCGTTCAACGTCGCCGTCGGCTCCGACTACGTCTTCCGCGGCGTGAGCCAGACGGAAGAAGAGCCGGCCATCTCGGGCGGCATCGATGTCACCTCCGGCTCCTTCTATGCCGGGACCTGGGCTTCGAACGTGTCCTTCCCGGGCGATGACGACACCAACGCCGAGATCGATCTCTACGGCGGGATCCGGCCGGAGTTCGCAGGCTTCAACCTCGACCTCGGCGTGATCGGCTACCTCTACACGGGTCAGGCGGACGGCGCCGATTACGACTACGTCGAGTTCAAGGCCGCAGCATCGCGTGCTTTCGGTCCCGCCACCCTCGGCGCCGCCGTCTACTACTCGCCAGACTTCTTCGGCGCGTCCGAAGACGAGGCGACCTATATCGAAGCCAACGCCGCCATCAGCCCTGCCGACAAGTGGACGCTTTCCGGCGCGGTCGGCCACCAGTTCGTTTCGTCGGCCTTCGATTACACGACCTGGAACGTGGGCGCGGCCTATCAGCTGACGTCCAATCTCGCTGTCGATGTCCGCTATCACGACACCGACGAACATGACTTCGGCGACATCTACGGCAGCCGCGCCGTGGCCTCGCTGAAGGCGACATTCTAAGGAGCCGCCGCCATGCTTTCCCAACTCCGTCCCGCCCTCGTCATGACCGGCCTGTTCACGCTGGTCCTCGGGCTGGCCTATCCGCTGGCCGTTACGGGCCTGGCGCAGGGTGTCTTCCCCGCACAGGCCAATGGCAGTCTCGTTCGCAGCGCAGATGGCGCGATCCAGGGCTCGTCCCTGATCGCCCAGCCATTCGCCGAAGCGCGCTATCTGCACCCCCGTCCCTCGGCGGCCGGCGACGGCTATAACGCCGCCGGATCGTCGGGCTCGAACCTGGGTCCACTGAATCCGGATCTGGCCGAACGCGTCAAGACCGACGCCGACGCCATCCGGGCCGATACCGGCGCGACCGTCATCCCGGCGGACGCCGTGACGGCCTCGGGTTCGGGCCTCGACCCGGACATCTCACCGGCCTATGCCCGTCTTCAGGCTTCGCGCGTTGCGACAGCCCGGGGTTTGACGGCGGCACAGGTGCAGGGCGTGATCGACAACAACACGACGGGCGCTTTGCTCGGCTTCATCGGTCAACCGCGCGTCAATGTGCTGATGACCAACCGTGCGCTCGACGCGCTGATGCCTGCCCCGGCCGCCTGACTTGGCCGAGCTGACGCCTGTGGACGGGGCCGGACCTGAGGATCTACGGCCGGTCTCGCGCAAGCGGGGTCGGCTGAAGGTCTTTCTCGGCATGTCGCCCGGCGTCGGCAAGACCTACGAGATGCTTCGCTCGGCCCGCCGCCGAAAGGCCGAGGGCGGCGACGTGCTGGTCGGGGTCGTCGAGAGCCACGGCCGCAAGGAGACCGAGAGCCTGCTGCGCGGTCTCGACGTGCTGGCCCGCAACCCCATCGACTACAAGGGCCGCGCCCTGATGGAGTTCGACATCGACGCAGCCATCGCGCGCAAGCCCGGCCTGCTGCTCGTCGATGAATACGCCCACTCGAACGTCCCCGGATCACGCCATCCCAAACGCTGGCAGGACGTCGAGGAGATCCTCAAGGCCGGGATCGACGTCTGGACCACGCTGAACGTCCAGCACCTCGAGAGCCTGTCAGACGTCGTGTTGCGCATCACGGGTGCACGCCAGCGCGAGACGGTGCCGGACAGCGCCCTGTCCAAGGCCGACGACATCGAGGTCGTCGACATCACGCCCGACGAACTGCGCAAGCGGCTCGAGGAGGGCAAGGTCTATGTCCCCGAGACCGCCCGTCTGGCGTCCGAGAATTTCTTCAAGATCGAGAACCTGACGGCGCTCCGCGAACTGGCCCTGCGACGGGCAGCCCAGACGGTCGATGATCAGCTTCTGGTCCATCTGCGCGAGAAGGGGGTGCCGGGCCCCTGGGCGGCCGGCGCCCGCATTCTCGTTCTCATCGGCGGCGACGGCACGGCGGCGTCACTGGTTCGCGCGGGTCGACGCCTGTCCGACATGATGATGGACGCGCCGTGGACGGTGGCGACCGTTGATCGTGGCGCGATTACCGGCGAGTCTGCCGCCCGTCTCAGCGACGCCTTGAAGCTGGCCGAGCAGCTCGGCGCGCGCACCGTGACCCTGAATGGCGACGACGTCGTTCGGGCTGTCATGGACCACGTCTCCCGCAATCACGTCACCCAGATCGTGCTTGGCAAGGGCAAGACCAACCGTCTGCGCGATCTTCTGGGACGATCACTGGCGGCCGAGCTGCTGCGATCCGCGAGTGGCGTCGCCATCCACATCATCACTGACGAGAAAGAGACCTCTGCGCCCGCACCCCATCAGCCGCGCCCGCCCATGCGCTGGCTCGGCTATGTGGTCGGTCTCGCCTTTGTGTTCCTCGCGACTGCCACGGCCTATGTTCTGGACACGGCCTTCGAGCGTGTGGATCTCGGCGTCATCTACCTCGCGGCTGTGGTCGCTGCGGGGGCTCTCTACGGCCTCCGACCTGCGCTGACAGCAGCGACCGCGGCCTTTCTGATCTACAACTTCCTGTTCCTGCAGCCGCGCTACAGCTTCACCATCGGCTCTCCGACCGACGTCCTGACGTTGATCGTCTTCTGGGGCGTGGCGCTGCTCACCGGCGCATTGGCCGGACGTGTCAGGGAACAGGCCAAGCGCACCCAGCGCCGGGCCGCCGCCGTTTCAGCCTTGCTCGGAGCCAGCCAGGCCCTCGCCGGCGCCGACGACCGGCAAGCGACGGCGCGCGTGCTGGCGGAACAGGCATCCGAAGCCGCCGGCGCCAAGACGGTGGTCCTCCTGCCTCAGGACGACGATCTGGTCATTGCGGCCGGCGCTCCCGAAACGCCCGTTCTCGGCGCGTCGGACATGGCCGCCGCGCGCTGGGCCTGGGAGCACGGAGAAGCCGCAGGTCATGGCACAGGCACCCTGCCGCAGACCGGCTGGACCTTCAGGCCGCTGCAGGGCGTGCGGGGCCGTTCGGGCGTCGCCGGCATCGAGGCCGAAGCGCTGGCGCCCGGTTCCGATGAAGAACGTCTGGCGCTGGCCCTGCTCGATCAGGGCGCCGTCGCCATCGAGCGCGCCGAGCTTGCGGGTCACGCCGTCGAGACCGAGACCTTGCGCCGGGCCGACCGGTTCCGGGCCGTGCTGATGAACTCGGTCAGCCATGACCTGAGGACGCCGCTGTCCACCGTGCTGGGCTCCGCGACGACGCTGATCGACTACGGAAAGAACCTCACGCCGGAGGTACGCGCCGACCTGTTGCTCAGCATCCGCGAAGAGGCTGAACGGTTGAACCGCTATGTCGGCGATCTGCTCGACATGACCCGGCTGGAGGGCGGCGCCCTGAAGGTTCGCGCCGAATGGACCGACGTCCGCGACATCCTCAACGCGGCGGCCGAGCGGGTTTCGCGCCGCCTCGGCCAACGCAAGATGACACGCGATTTCCCAGGCGATCTGAGCCTAGTGAAGGTCGACGAAGGTCTGCTCGAGCAGGCGCTGGTCAACGTTCTGGAAAACGCCATCGCCTACAGCCCGGACGGTTCGACCATCGAGATCGCCGCCTACGAGGATCGCAACTCCATCGTCATCAGCATCGAGGACGAGGGCAAGGGCATCCCCACCGCCGAACTCGAACGGGTGTTCGACAAGTTCCGGCGCATGGAAGAGTCCAGCGACCGGACCAAGGGCGTCGGTCTGGGCCTCGCCATCGCCAAGGGTTTCGTGGAGGCCATGGACGGCCGCATCGCCGCCGCCAGCCCGATCCACGAAGGGACGAATGGCGAGAAGCCGGGTACGCGTATTCTGATCAGCCTGCCCAAGGCCATCGTCACCCATCGCGAGCTGCTCTGATGTCCGCCGTCCGCCCGCAAATCCTCGTCATCGACGACGAGCCCCAGATTCACCGCTTCCTCTCGCCCGCCCTCGACGCCGCCGGTTACGACGCCAAGCGCGCCGACAACGGGCAGGAGGGCCTGCGCGGCATCGCCCTGTGGAATCCCGACGCGGTGGTTCTTGACCTCGGCCTCCCGGATATGGACGGCAAGGAAGTGCTGCGTCGAGCCCGGGAGTTCTACGCCGGTCCGATCATTATCCTGTCGGCGCGCGACAAGGAGGCCGAGAAGATCGCGGCCCTCGACCTCGGCGCGAATGACTATGTCGAGAAGCCCTTCGGCGTCGGCGAACTGCTGGCCCGACTGCGGGCAGGCTTGAGACAGGGCGCGCTCCGTCCCGTGGCGACAGGCGTGATCACCGCCGGCGACGTCTCCATCGACCTCGACCGCCGGATCGTCATGAAGGGCGAAGAACGCCTCAAGCTCCGTCCCAAGGAATACGACGTCCTGGCCTATCTGGCCCGAAGCGCCGGCAAGGTCGTCAGCCATACTGATCTCCTGACCGCCATCTGGGGCACGGCCCATGCAGATGATGTCCAGTACCTGCGGGTCGTCATCGGCCAACTGCGACATAAGATCGAACCCGATCCCGCCATGCCCACCATCGTGCTGACCGAGGCCGGGATTGGCTACCGGCTGGAAGGCTGAGGTAGCGCGGGCGAAAAGCTTGCCCCATCTAAACTCTCTATTTTCGGGCCCCTTCTGCCGCAGACGTGATCGCTGTACTCGCTCGCCAGATACAATGCGCCGACTGCATATGATCAGGCCGCTGGATCAAGCGTCGACAGCAGCGCGTCGAGTTGTCCGAACTGTTCCGGCATGCCCTCTTCCGCCCCGCGGTTGGCCTCGAGGGCAACCTTTGAAGGATAGAGTTCATGGACGGTGAGGTGGGTCCTGCCGTTCCGTTCCTCAAAGGTCACCGTGGTCACAGCCCCATCCTGTTCTTCCTCATTGGTCCAGACCAGCCGCAAGGGCGGAACCACCTCGAGGTACTGGCCGACGAAGGCCATCGACTCCGAGGCATCATGTCCGAACACGAACCGGTAGCTGCCTCCGGTCCGGACATCCATTTCGCAAGCGAGAAGCGGCACGCCCATCGACCTGGGCGCCCACCATTGCTTCATCAGTTCGGGCGTCGTCCAGGCTTGGAACACGATGCGGGGCGGCGCGTCGAACACACGGGTGACCACGAACTCGCGGTCCGAGGTCCGGTCGATCCGGGTGGGGTCAGGCATTGTCTGTTTCCTTGAGTTTGAGATCTTCGACCACCTGATCCAGCGCCTCGAAGCGCGCTGTCCAGAGCTGGCGATAGGTTTCGATCCAGGAGGCTTCTTCCTCGAGCCGGCGCAGTCCGAGGCGGCAGGTGCGCACCCGCCCGACTTTCTCCGTCGTGACGAAACCGGCCTGCTCCAGAATGCTGACGTGCTTTTTCATGCCGGTGAGCGTCATGTGAAACTTGTCAGCCAACTCCGTGATGGAGGCATCCGTGCGTCCAAGCTGCTCCAGCACGCCCCGACGGGTCGCGTCCGCGAGGGCGCTGAAGGCGTCTGTTAGCTGAGATGAAGAATACTGAACCATCCGGTGCAGTTTTAGCAGGGGGATAGTTGGCCTGCAAGCGCGGTCTCGCCGAACTCTCGCAGCTGGCGGTCCCGGAGGGCGCGATCAGCCGCGAGACTTGCCTCTACGCGAGCCCGGCTGGCAGGTAAGCTGACGCTTCCACCTACGTGCGCGGCCCGCGCGCTGTCGCGGCGGTTCGACGCGTGTCGGCCCTACGGCATCCCAAGCGGGCAGTTCTCCCTGATGAACGGTCTGAAACGGCCGGAACCTCCAACGATCGGTGCTCTGGCCGAGCTGCTGGCGATGGACGGCTCGACGGTGAAAGCGGATCTAAAACCGCTGGAGCGAGCCGCGTCGGTGACGGTGGTCGTGGACGAGAATGACCAGCGCCGCCGGCGCGTGGCGCTGACCGATGCCGGCCCTTTTGCCACATCTGCGTCCTTGTCGAGATCCGCTGCGGGCACGGCCATTGCCACGGCTGAGCGGACGTTTCGCATCTTGGCCTGCACCTTCCGCAGCGCTTGACTCTCGTTGCTGATCGCTCAACACTTAAGTCAATGCTACAGTATGAAAGCCAGCCGCTTGATCTTGCCTTCCAGGCCCTGTCCGACCCCGGACGCCGCCGCATGGTCGAACGCCTGAGCTTTGGCCCGGCCTCGGTCAGCGAACTGGCCGAACCTCTGCCGATGACGTTGTCGGCCGTGGTCCAGCACCTGAAGGTTCTGGAGGAGGCCGGGCTGGTGAAGAGCGAGAAGATCGGTCGCGTGCGCACCTGCGCACTGGAGATCGAGACCATGACCCGAGTCGAACACTGGATCGCCGAGCGCAGGCAGTTCTGGAACCGACAATACGATCAGCTGGAGGCCTATCTGGCCAAGGCTTCCGAGGAGAAGGACCAATGACCGTCACCAACTCCACATTTACCATCCAGCGCGTGCTGAACGCCCCGCCTGCGCGGGTATTCGAGGCCTATACGAGTGTCGAGGCCAAGGGCGCCTGGTTCAAGGCCCCGATGGACGTCGAAACCCTCGACCGCGATTTCGACTTCCGCGTCGGCGGCCGGGAGCGGTTCCACGCGCGGTGGCCCGACGGCCGGCTCTCGGACTTTCAGGCCGTTTATCACGACATCGTGGAGAACGAGCGGATCATCCTCGTCTACGACATGTTCCACAACGGCGATAAGTTGTCGGTCTCGCTGCAGACCTTGGAGTTCAAAGCCGAGGACGACCGGACCCGGCTGATCCACACAGAGCAAGGCTCCTATCTTGTCGGCGGGGCCGAGGCGGTGGCCGGTCGCGAACATGGCACGGCCTGGGGGATCGACAACCTCGTCGCCCTGTTCGACGACACCGAAGCGGGGGTCGTCGCATGACCATCGAACTGTTCGCCCATCCGTTCTCGTCCTACTGCCAGAAGGTGCTCATCGCCTTCTACGAAAACGATATTCCGTTCACTTACCGGATGATGGAGGACCCCGGCGTCGGGGAGGAGTTCGCTTCGCTGTGGCCCATCAAACGCTTCCCGATCCTGCGCGAAAAGGATCGCGTGGTGCTGGAGGCCACCACCGTTATCGAATACCTCCAGGTTCATCACCCGGGGCCGATGAAGCTGATCCCCGAGGATCCGGATATGGCTGTCGAGGTGCGGATGCTCGATCGCTTCTTCGACAACTACGTCATGACGCCCCAGGGCAAGTTCGTATTCGACGCGCTGCGCCCGGCCGAGAACCGCGATCCTTACGGCGTCGAGCAGGCGCGCAAGCTGCTGGAGACCAGCTACGCCTGGCTGGACGAGCGGATGCGGGACCGCACCTGGGCGGCGGGTGATATATTCAGCTTGGCCGACTGCGCTGCGGCTCCCTCGCTGTTCTATGCCGACTGGACGCACCGGATACCGGAACATTATGGATATCTGCTGGCCTACCGGGCGCGCCTTCTGCGGCGTCCATCCTTTGCCAGGGCGGTGGACGACGCCCGGCGCTTTCGGAACTACTTCCCGCTGGGCGCCCCGGACCGCGACTAAGGCTCGCAAGCGCGCATCTGCTGTGGAGCCGACTTACTTTCTCGGCGCTGATATTCTGAAGGCGCGCAGCAGGCCGGTCTTCGACCAGCGTCGGCTATGAAAAACCAGCCGCTCCCGCTGCGGGAAAGTCGCGTTTCCGAGTGGACGTCAGGCCCGCAACCGGGCTTTCCCTGGCGGCGGTCATACGCGGGGGAGGAAGGCCTTGATGTTACGGCCAGCCAGGCGTCTGGTCGGTTCGTCACAGGTTGACGATCTCGAACCCGTCCTCTGTCGCTAGACGCTCGGCAAGGACCGCGCGATGGCATCCGGCGTGGTCGGCCTCGAAACACAGCAGAGCGACCTTTGAACTCGCGGCGAGTCCGCGAAGCTCGGCCAGTTGAAGCTGGGCTGCGGGCTCGGTCAGGTGATCGTTGAAGATGGCTCGCATTTCGGCGACGTGCCCTTTGCGGGCGGCGTCGCGGCCCGGCTTTGGCGTGCCCAGAGCCCGCAGGTGCCGGTAACCGATCGCTTCCGCGTTAAGACTGGCGCCGAGGATCGTTTTCGAGAATCCCGGCCGGCGCGAAGCCGCCACGGCGCGGACGTCGATCAGGGTATCGACACCCGCCGCCTTCAGCCTTGTGATGACGTCTGCCTGGGTCGCGCCCTCGTAGCCGATGGTGAATATCTTCATCACGCTGATATGGCGCTCATTGGAGCCTGACCCAAGCGTCGCTATTGTGGGGGCTTCAGAGCGTAACCTGCGCCGGCGCGACGTGGTGCGGATCGTCGAAAGACCCGCGCGCTCCGGTGAAAACCAGCTAGTGAAACCGGTATCCGGCGGCTATTCCATGCGCCCGATCTTCACGTCCTTGTAGCGCTCGCGCTCTCAAAGCCCTGAAGTCTTCCGTCCTTGCGTCCTTTTCGATCGAGAGACCGACCATGTCCTTTCTGTCCGCCTTCAGCCGTACGCCTCATCCGTCGCCCGTCACCGCCGATGACCGCGCCATCCTGATGGTCGATCCGGGCTTTGGCCGCGTATTCACCGATCATATGGTGACCATTCGCTACACGGCGGGACAGGGCTGGCATTCGCACAAGGTCGAGCCGCGCGGGCCCATCCCGCTCGATCCGGCGGCCTCAGTGCTGCACTACGCGCAGGAAATCTTCGAGGGCATGAAGGCCTACAAGACCGACGACGGTCGCGTGGCCCTGTTCCGTCCCGAGCAGAACGCGCGCCGTTTCCAGGCGTCGGCTGAGCGACTGGCCATGCCGCAACTGCCCGAAGATATGTTCCTCGAAGCGGTCCGCGAAATCGTCAAGGTCGACGCCGACTGGATCCCCGAGGGCGAGGGCAGCCTGTATCTGCGCCCGTTCATGATCGCGACCGAAGCCTTCCTCGGCGTGCGTGCGGCCAATGAATATCTGTTCGTCGTGCTGGCCTCGCCCGTCGGCGGCTATTTCAAGGGCGGCAAGAACAGCGTCACGATCCGCGTCTCGGAACACTACACCCGCGCCGCGCGCGGCGGCACCGGCGCGGCCAAATGCGGTGGCAACTACGCCGCCAGTCTGGTCGCCCAAGCCGAGGCCGTGGCCAATGGCTGCGATCAGGTCGTCTTCCTCGACGCCGCAGAAGGCAAGTGGATCGAGGAACTGGGCGGCATGAACATCTTCTTCGTGTTCAAGGACGGCTCGTTGCAGACGCCTCCGCTGGGCGGGACCATCCTGCCGGGCGTGACCCGGGCCTCGATCCTGCAGCTGGCGAAGGACGCGGGCGTCACGGTGCGTGAAGCCCCGTATGCCTTTGAGCAATGGCGCGCGGACGTGGCCTCCGGTGAGGTCGTCGAGGCCTTTGCCTGCGGTACGGCGGCGGTGCTGACGGCGATCTCCAAGGTCGTCGCGCCGGGCGGTGACTTTACCATCGGCGACGGCAAGCCGGGTCCGGTAACGACCGAGATGCTGGCAAAACTGACCGGTATCCAGCGCGGCCGCGTCGCCGATCCGCACAACTGGGTGCAGACGGTGATCGAAGCCTAAAGCGCTTCGTCGAGGGCGGCTGCGAGGTCGCCCCGACCTGCGACCTCGACACGTTCCAGCCCCAGCCAGCCGGCCATGGATCGCAGCTGTTCGGCCAGAATGCGCGGCGTCTCGGCGTCGGCATCGGGTTCACGCCACGCCGCCTGAACCAGAAGGGCGCCGCCCTTGCGGTCGCTTTTCAGATCGACCCGGGCGGTGATGGCCTCGTTTTGCAGCAGCGGCAGGACGTAGTAGCCGTGCTCGCGCTTGTGGGCCGGGGTGTAGATCTCCAGCCGGATACGTACTCCGAACAGCCGTTCGGTTCGTTCGCGAAACCAGATCAGATTGTCGAACGGCGACAGTAGGGCGGCGGCCTCGATACGGCGCGGCTTGCGGGCGGCGGGATCGAGAAAGGCGGGCTTGTTCCAGCCCTGCACCGTCACCGGGATCAGTTCGCCCGCCTCGACCAGTTCGTGGATCCGGGCACGGCTTTCGGCCAGCGGCAGGCGGAAATAGTCGCGCAAGTCAGAGGTGGTGGCGACACCCATGGCCCGGGCGGAGATACGGATCAGCTCACGTTGGGCATCCTCCGGCGTGGGCGTCGGCGCGTCAATGACGGCGCGGGGCAGGGCACGTTCGGGCAGGTCGTACACGCGCTCGAAGCCGCGCCGGGTCAGGGTGGTGATGCGTCCGGTCCAGAACAGCCACTCCAGCGCACGTTTGCCGTCGGACCATGACCACCAGCCGGGCGCGCCTCGCGGACCGTCGGCGAAGTCCCCGCCGGTGACGCCGCGCCGCTTCTCGATTTCGGCCAGGATGCCATCGACATAGTCGCTCTTCTCGTGGCCGAAGCGGGCGATCGAACCCCAGATGCCTTCACCGGCTTCGGCTGCCGCCATCCGCCAGCGGAACAGAGGCTGGCTTTCGACGGGCAGTAGCGACCCCTCGTGGCCCCAGTATTCGAACAGGCTGCGTTTCTTGCCCCAGGCCTCGGTCTCCAGCAGGTCGCGCGGATAGTCGCCGAGCCGCGAAAAGGCGGGCAGGTAGTGGGTGCGGGTGACGACGTTGACGCTGTCGATCTGGATCACGCCCAGACGCTGCGCGGTCTGCCGAAAGGCGCGGGGCGAAGGGGTGACGGATGCTCCGCCGAACCCCTGCGCCGCAAGGGCGATGCGGCGGGCCTGCGCTGCGGAGAGGGTCTCGGTCATCAGCGCTCTCCGACTCGGAACGGCAGTCAACGACAGACTGGCATGGAACGCAACGGGAACGGCAACGCTTGCGCTTCGATCCATCGTGCATAGATGGGGTTCGGACGCTTCGGTGTCCCACCCCTTCCAGGGTGTTTCCTCCCAAGAAAAACTCCGGCCGCGTCGCATGACGCGGCCTTTTTTCTTGGCGGCGTTCTAGACCCCGCCGCCCTCGGAAAACTGGGGCTCGGCCTGAAGGTAACCGCCGCTGCGCAGCCGTTCGACGATCATCTCGGCGGCGTCCTCAGCCGTCATCGAGGCGGTATCGACAACGATCTCGGGGTTTTCCGGCGCTTCATACGGGCTGTCGACGCCGGTGAAATTCTTCAGCGCTCCAGACCGTGCCTTGGCGTAGAGGCCTTTGACGTCGCGGGCCTCGGCGATCGCCAGGGGCGTATCGACGTGGACCTCGAAGAACTCGCCCGGTCCCAGAAGTTCACGCGCCAGCCGCCGCTCGGAACGGAACGGTGAGATGAAGGCGGTCAGGACGATCAGGCCGGCGTCGAGCATCAGTTTCGCCACCTCGCCCACGCGACGGATGTTCTCGACCCGGTCGGCGTCAGTGAAACCGAGGTCGCGGTTCAAGCCGTGACGGACATTGTCGCCGTCCAGCAGATAGGTGTGCTTGCCTTCGAACCGCAGCTTCTTCTCGACCAGATTGGCAATGGTCGATTTGCCAGCGCCGGAGAGGCCAGTGAACCAGACTACCGCAGGCTTCTGACCCAGATCGCTGGCGCGGGTGGCCTTGGTGACGTCGAGCGCCTGCCAATGGATGTTCTGGGAGCGTCGCAGGGCGAAGCGGATCATCCCTGCGCCGACCGTCGCGTTGGTCATCCGGTCGATCAGGATGAAGCCGCCGGTGTCCGGGATCTCGGAATAGGCATCGAAGCCGATGGGGCGGTCGAGCGACAGGTTGCAGACCGCGATGCCGTTCAACGGCAAGGACTTGGCGGCTCGCTCCTCAAGCGTGTTGACGTTGATCTCGTGCTTGATCTCGGTGATCTGGGCCGAGACGGTGCGGGCGCCGATCTTGAGCCAGTAGGGGCGGCCGGGCAGCAGCGGTTCGTCGGCCATCCAAACGATGGTGGTCTCGAACTGGTCGGCGACCTCGGGCGCTGAGGTGGCTGAGGCGAGGATGTCTCCGCGCGAGCAATCCACCTCATCGGTCAGGGTCAGCGTTACCGACTGGCCGGCGACGGCCTCGTCCAGATCGCCATCCTTGGTCACGATCCGGGCGATGGTCGAGGTGCGACCCGAGGGTTCGACGCGGACCGCATCACCGGGTTTGACCACGCCCGATGCGATAAGGCCGGAGAAGCCGCGAAAGTCGAGGTTGGGACGGTTGACCCACTGAACGGGCATGCGGAACGGCCTGGTCTGCAGTCGGTCGGCGTCGAGCTCGACCGTCTCCAGATGCTCCATCAGAGTGGGGCCGTCGTACCAAGGGGTGTTCTCGCTCCGGGACGCGATATTGTCACCGGCCAGCCCGGACAGCGGGATGGCGAGCACGTTGGACAGACCGACCTGCGCAGCGAAGGCGGCGTAGTCCGCCACGATGGCGTCGAACACCGACGGGTCATACCCGACCAGATCCATCTTGTTCACGGCCAGGACGACGTGGCGGATGCCCATCAGGGAGACTAGGAAACTGTGCCGCCGGGTCTGGGTCAGGATACCCTTGCGCGCATCCACGAGGATGACGGCGAGGTCGGCGGTTGAGGCGCCCGTGACCATGTTGCGGGTGTATTGCTCATGCCCCGGCGTGTCGGCGACGATGAACTTCCGTCTGTCGGTGGCGAAGAACCGGTAAGCCACGTCGATGGTGATGCCCTGTTCCCGCTCGGCGGTCAGGCCATCGACCAGAAGGGCGAAATCGATGTTCTGGCCCTGGGTGCCGACGCGTTTGGAGTCCGCTTCCAACTGGGCCAGCTGATCTTCGAAGATCATCTTCGAATCGTACAGCAGTCGTCCAATCAGGGTCGACTTGCCGTCATCCACCGAGCCGCAGGTGATAAAGCGCAGCAGGCTCTTGTTTTGATGCGCGGTCAGATAGGCGTCGATGTCCTGTTCGATCAGGTCGGACGGTTTGTAGGTGTTATCGTCGAGCGCCATCAGAAATAGCCCTCCTGCTTCTTCTTCTCCATCGACCCGGCCTGATCGTGGTCGATGGCGCGACCTTGACGTTCCGAGGTCGTGGTCAGCAGCATCTCCTGAATGATGGCGGGGAGGGTATCGGCGGCGCTCTCCACCGCACCCGTCAGCGGATAGTCGCCCAGCGTCCTGAACCGCACCGACTTCAGCTGCGGCGTCTCGCCGGGATGGAGCCGCATCCGGTCGTCGTCGACCATGATCAACTGACCGTCGCGCTCCACCACCGGCCGTTCCGCGGCATAGTAGAGCGGCACGATCGGGATGTTCTCCAGATGGATGTATTGCCAGACGTCGAGCTCGGTCCAATTCGAGATCGGGAAGACGCGGATGCTTTCGCCCGGGCTCTTCTTCGCATTGTAGAGCTTCCAGAGCTCGGGCCGCTGCTGCTTGGGATCCCAGCGGTGACCGGCGGAGCGGAACGAAAAGATGCGTTCCTTGGCGCGGGATTTCTCCTCATCACGGCGGGCGCCGCCGAAGGCGACATCGAAACCGTACAGGTCGAGGGCCTGTTTCAGGCCTTCGGTTTTCCAGAGGTCGGTGTGGAGCGCCGACCCGTGGTCGAAGGGGTTGATGCCCTTGGCCAGCGCATCCGGGTTCCGGTGGACCAGAAGCTCGAAGCCGAGTTCGGCGGCCATCCGCTCGCGCATCTGGTACATGGCGCGGAATTTCCACGTCGTATCGACGTGCAGCAGCGGGAAGGGCGGCGGAGAAGGCCAGAACGCCTTGGCTGCGAGGTGCAGCATCACGGCCGAATCCTTGCCCACGGAATAGAGCATCACCGGGCGCTCGGCCTCGGCGACGACCTCGCGCAGGATGTGGATGCTCTCGGCCTCCAGGCGCTGGAGGTGGGTCAGGGTCGGCAAGGCGTGGTCCTCGAAACTTGAGGGGCGGACATAGCCGGGTGCGGCGCCGCACCCTCACGAAATAAGCTGAAGCCAGACCCTAGCGCTGCTTACGCCCTGCGGCGGGATTTGCCGATTCCCAACATGCCGGGCCAACCGCCGCTGGTCAGCAGCGCAACATCCAGAAGAGCGAGCGGCAAGGGCGTGGACGCGGGGGCGGCGATGAACCGCGAGCGCCATTCGGGGGCGAATTTTGACTTGTAGCTGCGCAGGCCCTGAAAGCCGTAAAGCGCGCCGCCTTCCTCGAACACGAGAGCGCCGACCTTGGCGAAGACGGGGGCAAGGCGGCGGTCCTCCAGTCCTGCGAGAGGCGCCATGCCGAGGTCGAAGGCGTCAAAGCCTTCTGCTGCAGACCACTGGATGGCGCGAATGAACAGATAATCCATCACGCCCGGAGGCGCGTCGGGGCTGTGGCGCATCAGGTCGATGGCCACCTCACGGATGTCACCCTCACCCGGCAAGAGGTTGGCGAAGGCGACGATCCGGCCATTCGGTGATGCCTCCGAGGTCTGGCGCACGACGGCGAGGGGGGTGAGGTCCAGATAAGCGGGGTCGAACCGACCGAGCGAAAAGGCCTTTTCGTCGCCGTTGTGATGCGCGAGCCAGGCGTCTGACACGGATTTAAGTTCGGCGGCCAACGGGGTCGCCGATCCGACGGGGAGAACCTCGAAGCCGGCGCCCTCGCGTTCGGCGCGATTGATGGCGGTGCGCAGGTTCTGCTTGGCCTTGCCTTCGAGCGAGAAGGCGGCGACCGGCACTACGGCTGTCTCGCCGACCTTGTGCATGGCCAGCCCCATGGTGGCCAGATCGGCCAGCAGACCCTCGCCGACCGAGTAGAAGACCGCCGAGCCGCCGTAGCTGTCGGCCAGTTCGGCGAAGGCCCAGAGCAGGTCGAGGCGCTCATTCTTCAGGCCTGCAGGTTCACCCATGGCGATCCAGCGACGCCCGCGTACGCGATAGGCGATGAAGCTGCGGCCCGTTGGACTGAACAACAACGTCTTGTCACCCAGCGTCGCGAGCCAGGCTTCGGGCGTTGCGTGGTCGGCCTGCGCCAGAGCCGCGAGCGCTTTTTCGCGGTCGTCGGCATTGGCGAGCCGGCGTCGACCTGAGCCGGGCGAGGACAGCAGCGACACGGCCGCGATGGCGAGGGTCAGGATGGCGAGGACGGCGCTCGCCCGCAGGAAGCCGGAGACTTCGCGGTCGGTCAGGAAACTCCACCACAGTTGGTCGGTATATTCGACATCGCGATAGGCGAAGAGGCCAAGCCAGATGGCGGCCAGCACGGAAATCACCAGCAAGGCCAGCCAGCCGGGACGCAACGGCTCCACCAGTCGGGAGCGCCGGTTAAATGCTGTGCGGCACGGGATCAGCAGCGCCGCGACCACAGCCAGAAGAGCGGCCTCTTCCCAGTCCAGACCCTTGAGCAGGGAAAAGATCGCTCCGGTGGCGAGAGCCCCCAGT
>DASVTM010000231.1:0-3454 GCA_036387575.1 Brevundimonas sp. | reverse complement strand
ACCGTGTCCGTCGACCTGCTGCGGCTGGAGGATCCGGTCGTCTCGGGCCGGACCAACGAGGGCCACGTGCAGATTTCAGTCAAGGACGTGACGCCGGAACACCACGACTGGATCTATCCGACCGGCTCGGTGCGGGTGCCGACAGACCAACCAATGGGCGATCTGGTGGTGCTGTTGCTAGAGCCGCAATCGGCCGAGAGCTTCTTCGCTTGGGGTATGTTCCCCGAGGTGCTGAACCGCGTCGAATATATCGAGGCCTACGCGATCGCGCCTCTGGCCGAGAAGATGCTGGCCGCCGATCCGGCGCTGAAAGCTGAGTTCGAAGCCAAGCTCAAATCCGAGCCCGCGTTCGCCGCCGACGGCGATGCGCGTCTGGGCTGGTTCTACGAACGCACGCCGTTCTATGATCAGCGCTACCGACTGTATCCGGTCGGACGGGAGAACTGATTTTGACCAACGAGATCTCTACGGCTCTGCAGGCCGCCGGCCTTTGGACCGGCCTGTGTGTCGTACTGTTGCTGGTGCTCTCCGGCCTGACGTCGGTCAACCGACGCAAGCATTCCGTTTCGATCGGCGACGGCGGCAAACACGAGGTCGCCGTCGCCAGCCGCGCCTTCGGCAACGCTATCGAATACATGCCGATCGGTTTGGTCGCCGTGACCTTGATGGCCCTCACCGGTTTTCCCGTCTGGACGATCCATCTGGTCGCCGGGTCGTTCTTCGTCGGTCGCGTCCTTCACGCCTGGGGAATGCTGACCACCCGCACCAACAAGCCTCCGACTCCGGGGCGTATGCTGGGAATGCTGCTGACTTACCTGCCGCTGCTGGGCGCTGCAGGGGCGTTGGTGTGGCGCTGGACGCTGTCGCTTTAGAGGCGACGGGATTTTCCTTCTCCGTTTGGAGAGGGAGAGGGCTGTGTTTCACGACCAGCCCGCCTCTTTCAGCATCGGTGCGTAGGTTCGGCTTACCGGCGCCGTCAGCCCACCCACCAGCCGCATCTCGCCGACGCCTCGACGCCAGCGGACAGCCTCAACCGCTTCGGCCGATACCCACCATGAGCGGTGGATGCGCCAGCCATAAGCCCCGGCCAGTTCCGCTAGAGCGTCGGCGAAGCGAAGGGTGACCAGTTCTTCACCGGCGTCGGTGTGAACTTTGAGGTAGTGGTCGTCGGCCTCAATGGCGATCAGCCGGGCAGTACGACGTTTGGCCGACAACCGCCGCCGGAATGCAGCCTCGGCCTCAGGCAAAGGCGGGGCGATGACGGTGCGCGTCTCGACCCGCACCGGCATGCGTCGCCAGACCAGGGACCGGACGGCCATCACGGCAAGCACGATCGGCCAGACTTGCCAGAGCAGATTCAGAAACACTTGCCAGCCGAAGGGCTGACCCATCAGGACGTTCTGTGTGGTGAGGACCAGCAATGAGCCCGGCGGCGTGACGAGCAGCGAGACCACGGCGACACGTCGCCACGTCATGGGGATGCGACGGCTCAGCCAATCGTCCGCTGCAACCCCAATAAGGCCGCAGCCGATCAGACAGATCATCCAGTAGAGATAACGCAGCAGTACGGGCGCGCTCTCGCTGTCGAACGGACCGAGGAACCCCATCAACAGGCCGATCGCGACGAGCATGGCGAGGTCGATCGCCCATCGCCGTATGACCGCCCTAGGTGCCGGCTGCCTCATCTCACCGTTCATACTACCCCCTTCGCGCAATCCCGGCGCCGTTCGCGAAGGCAGGCCTAGCCAGCCACAGCGCGACCGGCAATGGCGGTCGTCGAAACTGCCCTGCTTGATCGGAACCTCCATGTCACCCTCCCCGTTCGCCGCCAATCTGGCTGCCGTCCTGGCCGTCATCGCCTCAATCATCGCCTTTCCCGCGATGGCCCAGCTTCCTGGCGCGGATGTCGGGGCTCTCCCCGATCCGACGGTGGTCTGCCATGTCGGCGTCTATCGTCTGGACGACGGGAGCTGGGTCGATCTGGCGCCGAACGTCAACGCGGGCCTCCGCTGGCGCAGGCTTGACGGGTCCAGCAGCAGGATGATCCTGAATACGGACGGTCACTGGACCAGCACGCTCGGCTCGACCGACCGTGTCGAAGGCCCGCAGCCGCAACTCGGAACCTGCGCGGAGGGCCGGATCACGTTCGACGGCCAGTCGGGTCGCCGGATTTTGCTCGACACGCAGGACACCACGTTCGTCGGTCAGGGCGGCGCTCGCCTCAAGGGACGGCTGATCCTCCCGCCGGACGACGGCCCGGTTCCCATCATGATCGAGGTGCACGGGTCGGAGGGCTCCAACGCCCTAGACTTCAACACCTTCCAGCGCTTCGCTCCGGCGTCTGGCGTCGGCGTGTTCGTCTATGCCAAGCGCGGCTCCGGCGGGTCGGAGGGACACTACACCCAGGACTTTCATATCCTCGCCGAAGACGCCGCTGCGGCCGTCATCGAGGCCCGACGGATGGCCGGTGCACGGGCCGGCCGGGTCGGTCTGCACGGCGCGAGTCAAGGCGGCTGGGTCGCGCCACTCGCCGCCAGCCTAACCCCCGTCGACTTCGTCACGGTCGGCTTCGGTCTGGCCTATGGCGTACTCTCCGAAGACAGCGATCAGGTGATCCAGAACCTCGAGGCCAAGGGCTGGGGCCCGGAGGTGCTGGCGAAGGCGCGCGAGATCACCGACGTCACCGGCGCCTTCGTCGCCTCCCGGGGCGCGGTCGGGTTCGACGGTCTGGAAGCTGTTCGCGCCCGCTATGGCGCCGAGCCCTGGTACGCCGACATCAAGGGCGAGTTCACCGGCATGCTGTTGAACACATCCAACGAACAGATCATCGCCATGGCCCCGCAACTGGATGGCGGGACGTCGTGGGACTATGACCCGCTGCCCGTTCTGAGCAGCCTGAACACGCCCATGCTATGGATCCAGGCCGAGAAGGACACCGGGGCTCCGCCCGAAGCCACACGCCGCCGGTTGATCGACCTGTCGGCTCAGGGACGCCCGATCACTCTGCTGGAATACCCCGACACCGATCACGGCATCGTCCGGTTCGAGACCGACCCGGATGGTCACCGGACATCGCTCGGCTATGCTCCCGGCTATTATCAGGCCGTGCTGGACTGGGCGCGAACCGGACGGCTGGAGGGTGCATACGGGGATGGACGGGTTCTGGCGCGGGCTGCGTCGTTACCGGCGCACTGAGCAGCCCATCCGCCCCACCTGTGACCTGCCTTCTCCCTTGGTACCGCGTCATCTCGTTCCTTGCGTGGGTCCCAAACCTGATCGCGGTGGAGGTGTGGTTGCGGCGGGCGAGGTGAGGTCAGAAACGAACCAAGCCAAGGTCAGCTTGGGGGTGGCAAACAGACGAAGCGCCGGATCGTCGACGCGCCTACCCGCCAGTTGTTCCTGTGTCATCTGATCACTTCCCTTGGAATACCGCCGCACCCATGGCGGTCTGCTC
>DASVTM010000230.1:0-6428 GCA_036387575.1 Brevundimonas sp. | reverse complement strand
CGGCGGGCGTTATGCTGTTGATCCTGCGTCCCTATCGCGTCGGCGATCTGATCAACATCAGCGGCAATATCGGCAAGGTGCAGCGGCTGGACCTGTTCATGACGCAGCTGATCGACGCCAATAACGTCAAGATCGTCGTGCCGAACTCCAAGGTGTTCGACGACACCATCCTGAACCTGTCGGGGCAGGCGACGCGGCGGATGGAGCTGAAGATCGGCGTCGGTTACGGCGCCAATCTTAGCCAGGCGCGCGACGTGCTGGTCGAGGCGGCGAGCGGGATGGAGCATGTGTTGAAGGATCCGGCGCCCTGGGCGGGGGTCACCGATCTGCTGGACAGTTCGGTCGAGGTGACGCTGCAGGCGTGGACGCTGTCCGGCGACTATTGGCAGACCAAGGCCGACGTCTTGCAGGCCGCCAAGGAAGCGCTGGATCGCGCCGGGATTGAGATACCGTTCCCGCATCAGGTGGCGGTGCCCTATGGCCCGGACGGGGCGGTTTCGGTCTATGACGAAGGGGCCGCGGCGCTGAGGCGCAAGCCGGGCAAACCGACCTATGAGACGTCTGCGGATCACCGCGACGAAGACCAGAGCGAAGGCTGAGGCTGGCGATGCGTTACGATTTCGGATCCGATAACACCGCCGGGATGGCTCCGGCGGCGCTTCAGGGCGTGATCGAGGCCAACACCGGCTATGCGCGAGCGTACGGCGCCGACGAGACGACGGCGCGGGCGGCCGACCAGATCCGGCAGCGGCTGGATGCGGACGCCGAGATCCGGTTCGTGTTCTCGGGCACGGCGGCCAACGCCATCGCCCTGTCGATGCTGGCGTTTCCGTTCGAGGCCGTGCTGGCCCACCACGCCGCCCACGTCTGCACCGATGAGACAGGCGCGCCTGGGTTCTTTGGACAGGGGCTCGGGCTGATCGGCCTGCCGGGCCTATCGGGCAAGATCGACCAGATCGCGCTGGAGGCCGCGCTGGCCGAGCCGGTTGTCGGGCATCGGCAACCGGCGGCGGCGCTATCGCTGACCCAGTCCACCGAATACGGCACGGTTTATAGCGAAGAAGAACTCCGCCATCTGATCGAGCCGGTGAAGGCCATGGGGTACGGCGTGCATCTGGACGGGGCGAGGCTGGCCAATGCGGCGGCGGCGGGGTTCGACCTGACGCAGATCCCGCGTCTGGGCGTCGATATTCTGGTGTTCGGGGGCGCCAAGGCGGGGGCGAACGGAACCGAGGCGATCGTCCTGTTCGACAAGTCGCTGGCGCGGCGGCTGGACAACCGGCTGAAACAGGCCGGGCAGACTGCGTCCAAGGGACGGTTCCTCGCGGCGCCCTTCCTCGGGCTGCTAGAGTCCAATGCGTGGGAAGACGGGGCGGCGCACGCCAATCTGATGGCGCAGCGATTGGCCTATGGGATCGAGGCGGGGTCGCCGTTTACGTTGGCGCATCCCGTGGAGGCCAATGCGGTGTTCGTGCGCATGCCCGAAGCAGCCCACCAGCGGCTGAATGAGCTCGGCTGGGCCTGCTATCGGTTCGACGACGGCTCGGTGCGGTTCGTGTGCTCGTGGGCCACTGAGGTCGATGCCGTGGACGAGGTCATCGCGGCGATTGCGAGCCTGTCCTAGCGCTTGAACGTTTCCACCGCGATGCCGGGGAAGTCCGAGAACACTGCGTCGACGCCGAGATCCCTGAACTGTCGGAACAGAGCCGGGAGGTCGCCGTGGGCCGCGAAGCCCTCGCCGCGCAGCAGTTCGCGCGGGAGGAAGGCGTTTTCGGCACGGAAGGTCCAGGCCACGACCTTGAGTCCTGCGGCATGGGCGTCCGGGATGAGGGTGGTTGCGGGCAGGGAGCCCTCGGGTCCCCTCGGAACGATCATCGTCAGCTCGACGCCAACCGAACCGGCATAGGCCCGGATCGCCTTCAGCCCTTCGGGCGTGGCCATGGCGGCGTAGCTCAGATCCGGACGATCGACCGGCGAACCCTGAGCGACCATCAGCTGCAGCAGGGGCGAGCGGACCCGGGCCGACAGTCGTTCCAGCGGTCCGACCTCGAAACACTGGATCAGGATCGGAGCGTCGGCGCCGGTCAGGTTGAGGCGCTCCAGCGTCGAGACGAAGGCGTCCACCATCGGCAGGCCGATGGAGGCGAAATAATACGGGTGCTTGAGCTCGGGCGCGATGGAGATGGCGCGACCCGTGCGAGCCGATCCTGCACGGGCGATCTCGACGACCTCGTCGAAGGTCAGGATCGGGTACTGGCCGTCAAAGGCGGTGTTGGCGGTGCGGAGTTGCGGCAGCCGTTCCCTAGCCCGCAATGTCTTCAGTTCGGCGAGAGTGAAGTCCTCGGTGAACCAGCCGGTGGTGGCGACGCCGTCGATGGTCTTGGTGACGTGGCGGTCGGCGAACTCGGGGTGGGCCGCGACGTCGGTGGTGCCGCCGATCTCGTTCTCGTGTCGGACGACGAAGACGCCGTCCTTCGACATCACCAGATCGGGCTCGACGAAATCGGCGCCCTGTTCGATGGCCAACTCATAGGCGGCCCGGGTGTGTTCAGGCCGCTCGCCTGATGCGCCCCTGTGGGCGATGACGAGGGGAGTGTTCTGGGCCATGGCGGGCGTTCCCATCAGCACAACGAGGGCGGTCAGGATGGCTCGGATCATGGCCCATGGGTAGGGCAGGGGTGCGACAGGTTGGTGACTGGCTCCCTTCTTCCCCCTGCGGGAGAAGGGCTTTAAGCCTGAAGGATTTTCCGGATCTGCGTGTGCAGTTCGTTGTTTGAGGCCAGCACCGAGGAGCCGGTCTTGGGGTCGCCGTCGGCGTCGATGGTGGTGACCACGCCGCCCGCCTCGGTGACGAACAGCACGCCTGCAGCGACATCCCAGGGCTTCAGGTTGCGTTCGAAATAGGCGTCGTACCGACCGCAGGCGACCCAGGCGAAGTCCAGCGCGGCCGAGCCGAGGCGACGGATGCCGGCGGTGCGCTGGCCGATGGCGTGGATGTCCTTGATCGAACGGGCGTGGGCGGCGGCGGGCTTGCCGATGAAGGGCAGGCCGGTCGAGATCAGGCTTTCCGACAGGTCGCGGCGACCGGCGACGCGGATGCGCTGGTCGTTCAGGTAGCAGCCCTTGCCCTTTTCGGCCCAGAACAGCTCGTTCATGACGGGGTTATAGGTCACGCCGGCGACGATCTCGGACGAGCCGTCAGGCGCGAAACGCTGCAGGCCCACCGTGATGGCGAAGTGGGGCATGGCGTGCATGAAGTTGGTGGTGCCGTCGATCGGGTCGACGATCCAGGTGTGCGACTTGTCGGTGCCCTCCATCATGCCGCGCTCTTCGCCCAGAAAGCCGTAGCCGGGGCGGGCCTTCATCAGCAGTTCGTAGAGGGTGTCCTCGGCCTTGATGTCGGCCTGGGTGACGAAGTCGCCGGGGCCTTTGCGCGAGACCTGCAGGTGAGCGACTTCACCGAAGTCGCGCAGCATCGGGCGGGCGGTCTTGCGGACCGCGTCGATCATGACGGAAACGAGAGCGGAGGCTAATGCCATGGTCGGAAGCTCCTGGTCCGCGTGTCCTGAAAAGGCGGGAAAGGCCCGGACAGACGGAGAAGTTCAAAGGGGGGAAGCAGGTAGGGGGCAGGTAGGCAATAGGCAGGTAGGCAGTAGGGAAGGAAGGAAGACGGGGCGGTGTGCGTAATCCCTACTGCCTATTGCCTACTGCCTGAATCCTATTCAGCGCGTCGCACGTATTCGCCGGTGGCGGTGTCGACGATGATGCGTTCGCCGGGACCCATGTAGGGCGGGATCATGATGCGGACGCCGTTGTCGGCCTTGGCGGGCTTGTAGGACGACGACGCGGTCTGGCCCTTAACCGTGGGCTCGGTCTCGGCGACGGTGACGGTGACCTGATCGGGCAGCGACAGACCGATCGGGCGCTCTTCGTGCATCTCGATGACGACCTTCATGCCGTCCTGCAGATAGGGAATGCGGTCTTCGCCAACCCAGTCCTTTTGCAGTTCGATCTGCTCGTAGGTTTCGTCGTCCATGAACACGAGGGCGTCGCCCTGTTCGTAGAGGAACGAAAAGTCCTTCTGTTCCAGCGTGACGCGCTCGACCTTGTCTTCCGACCGGAAGCGCTCGTTGAGCTTGTTGCCGGTCTCGAGGTTCTTGGCCTCGACGTTGGCGAAGGCGCCGCCTTTGCCTGGCTTGACGTGGCTGGCCTTGGTGACCACCCACAGGCCCTTGTTATGTTCGAGCACCATGCCCGGCTTGATGGTGTTGCCGTTGATCTTCGCCATGGGATTCACTGAGTCAGAGGGGCGCAGCCGGTCCGGTGACGGGCGCGCGAAAGAGGGCGCGATCCCTAGATGATGTGGCGTGGAAGGGCAACCCGGAGCGATTTCAGTGAACGGTGCGGCCCTCACCTGCTGGCTGCGTCTTGCGCTGGATGAAGTTGGCGACCCGGGTCCCGGCGCCGATAGGCGCCGCGATCTTGCCGGCGCCGTCGTCCAGCTTTCGAGCTTCGAAGGCAAAGGCGGCGGCGAGCCCCGCTGAAGACATGGCAGCGGCGATCTGACTGCGCATCGAGGACGGGCGAAGGCCCAGCCACACGGCGTTCACAGTCTGGGCGGCGAACCACAGTCCCATCGCCAGAGACCGCTCCCGGCTCGCCGGAGCATTCCAGACGCGGACCGCCGACAATGTCGTGGCCGAGAAGACCGCAGGAAGAATCAGGCTGAACGCCCCCTGCGGGCGTTCCATCACAGGTCCGGCGCGGTCACGGAGGTGGCGGGAAGTGCGCTTCGGCTTGAGTGTTCCCGATGCGAGGGCGGTGGCCAGAAGGGCGAAGCCTACGGTCAGTACGATCCCGGTCGCAACATGGACGCTGGAGCGGCCCTCAGAATTCAGCAGGCCGGTCGCCCGGTCCTGCACGTCGTCGAAGACGTCATCGATGGTGCTCATACCCTGATCCTCAGCCCTTGACCTGCCCGACTGCCCAATGAGCGGCGGGTCTTTCAGTTCCGCCTATTCATCGTCCGGGTGGTGAAGGTCGTCGGGATCGAGATCGTAGTCCAGCAGGTCGCCGGGGCGGCAGTGGAGAGCGGCGCACAGCTTGGCGAGGGTGCGGAAGCGAATGCCCTTCACCTTGCCCGAGCGGAACAGGGAGAGTTGCGTCTCGCTGAGCCCGACCTCGGCGGCGAGGTCGCGCGCCTTCAGGCCCTTCTTCACGATCAGGGCGTCGAGGGTTACGCGAACCGGCATCAGATCATTTCGTCGAGTTCGGACTGCACGCGGTCGGCCTGATCCACCACGCGTCCTAGCAGGAAAAGCGCGCCGCCGATCATGCCGAGCGTCATGGCGCCGACGTCCCAATAGAGATAGCCGCCCCGGGTCTCGTTGATCAGCCGCAGCAGGTTGGTGATGACGAAGACCTGCAGGACGCTGCCGATACCGAGCGCGAGGCCTACGGAGCGCAGTGCGCGCGCCAGTGTCGGCTGGATCAGTCGGCCCTTCTGGAGCTCTCCCATTGCCCGGCCGATCGACCAGACGCCGAACAGGTAGAAGATCGAGGGCGCTACCCGGATAATCTGGCCGAGGATCACGCGACCGAAGTCCGGGATCACGCCACGCAAGCCCAGTACCAAGGGCGCGATCATGTGCACTGAAGCCAGCACCGCGCCGACGCTGACCACCATCGCGATCGCGAGCCAGCGGAACCGACCGCACAGGCGTCGGAAGCTGGCGATGTCGTTCTGAGCCATGTCGGCGTCCTCGGGATCCTGTCCTGTCTTTAACCTTGACTTAAAGACGCGCGCTGCGCAACTTTATCCAAGAGTTAAACGAAAGCGGGCGGGGACATGAGCATAGCGATCGAGACGCAAGGCCTGACGCGCCGGTTCGGCCGCCGGGTCGCCGTCGATGGGGTGTCGATGACGGTGCCCGAGCGCGCGGTCTACGGCTTCCTTGGGCGTAACGGGGCGGGCAAGACGACGACGCTCAAGATGCTGCTGGGCCTGATCAAACCGAGCGCTGGGTCGGCGTTTATCGACGGGATCGACGTGGGCCGCGACCGGATCGGGGCCGCTCGCCGGGTCGGGGCGCTGCTGGAGGCGCACGGCTTCTACGTCAATCTGACCGGGCGAGAGAACCTCGACCTGACCCGAACCCTGCTGGGTGTCGCCTCGACCGAGGTGGACCGGGTGCTGGAGGTGGTCGAGATGCAGGACGACGCAACTCGCAGGGTCTCCGACTATTCGTTGGGCATGCGGCAGCGGCTCGGCCTTGCGCGGGCCATGCTGGGCGCGCCGCCGGTGCTGGTGCTGGATGAGCCAACGAATGGTCTCGATCCTGACGGCATCGCCGACATGCGGCGTTTCCTGAAAGCCCTGCCGGAGCGGACGGGGGCGACGGTGCTGCTGTCCAGTCACCTGTTGGGCG
>DASVTM010000229.1:0-3151 GCA_036387575.1 Brevundimonas sp. | reverse complement strand
CGCATGGGGCCGGAGGGGAAGACCGAGCCGTCGCCGAAGGGCCATTCGTCTCCGCGCGTCTCGCCATCGACGACGATGAGGCTCAGCGTCTTCTTCAGCTTCATGTTCTGGTGCGCGTCGTCGAGCACAAGGGCCTTCGCTCCCGCCGCAAGCGCTGCTGTCGCGCCCGCGATCCGGTCGGCCGAGATCCACGCCGGACTGTCCAGCGCCAGCATGAGCGGCTCATCGCCGACGTCGGCGGCGGTATGGACGTTTGGATCAACGCGCAATGGTCCCTCAAGCTTGCCGCCATAGCCGCGCGAGAGGGCGTGGGCCTCGACGCCTGCAGCCCGAAGCAGCCGAAGGGTCTCACGCGCTACCGGCGTCTTGCCCGAACCTCCGACGGTCAGGTTGCCGATCGAGATGACCGGGACGCCCGGATCGACCGGCGTCGCCTTCGCGATCCGTCGTGCGGTAACGGCGGCCCACAACCACGAGGCGGGCTTCAGCAGGGTGCGCGTGACCCGCGCGTGATTGCTGTTCCGGATGTACCACCAGCGCGGGGTCGACAGCTTCATAACCGGCGTCCGGGCGGCAGTAGCGACTGCAGAGCGTCCCACAGGCGGTCGAGGCCCGCTCCAGCATCGGCGGCTGCCTTGCGCGCGCGTTCACCCATCGCCCGGGCGGCGGAGGGATCGTCCAGCAGGGGTGTGATGACGCTGGCCAGTTCCGCAGGAGAGCTCACCACCGTCAGCCCGCCCGCCGCGCGCAGGTCTTCGGTCACGGCGATCCAGTTGAGATAGTCGGGGCCAGACACCGACGGCTTGCCCAAACGCGCCGGTTCCAGCGGATTGTGGCCGCCGACCGAGGCGCCGCCGACTGCCGGTCCAAAGCTGCCGCCCATCACCACCACGTCGGCCAGCCTTAGGAACAGGCCCAGCTCGCCCAGGGTATCAGCGACATACAGGTCAGTGCCGCCGTCTAGCACCCCGCCGCGCGACCGCATGACGAAGCGATAGCCGTCCTGCGTCAACAGGGTGGCGATCTCACCGGCGCGTTTCGGGTGGCGCGGCACGATCACCAGACAGACCCGTACCGGCAGGGCGTCGAGGGCGCGGACGATGGCGATCTCCTCGCCCTCATGGGTGCTGGCGGCGACGACCACCGGCCGATCGCCGATGGCCGCGCTCAGGCGGCTGAAGGCGGCGGTGTCATGGGGCAGGGGGGCGCCCGAGAGCTTGAGATTGACCAGTCCGTCGATACGTCCGCCCAAATGGGACAACCGTCCGGCCGAGGCGTCGTCCTGGGGCATGATGCGGTCGAACGCCGACAGGATTTCGCGAATGGCGCCGGGGAACCGGCCCCAGCCGGTCGCGGTCTTCTCGGTGATCCGGGCGCTGACCAGAGCCAGCTTCACGCCGCGCGCCTTGGCCTCCGCGATCAAGTTGGGCCACAACTCGCTCTCGACGAACACGCCGAGCGTCGGCTTCCAGTGGTCGAAGAATGCGGCGACGGCCTGAGGCCCGTCGACCGGCGCGAACTGATGGATGACGCCGACCGGCAACCGCTGGGCCAGCAGGGTCGCGGACGTCAGGGTGCCCGAGGTCACCAGCACTGTCAGGTCAGGGCGCGCCCGGCGGATGCGCTCAACCAGCGGCAGCAACGACAGGGTCTCGCCGACGCTGACGCCGTGCAACCAGACCAGTTCGCCGGCCGGCCGGGCTATCCGCGTGACGCCCAGCCGCTCATCGACTCGGACCGGATCCTCCTTGCCCTGCTTAACCCGCGCATCGAGCAGGCGCGGCGCCAGAGGCTCCAGCATGCGGCTGAGCAGACGGTAGGCGATGAGCGCGGGGCTCATTCCTTCAGGCCGGTGATTGCGTCCGCCCGCGTCTCGACCGCGTTCAGGCGCGCCGTCCAGTCCTGCGCTACGTCGGCCAGATCGGCGCCCGCAGGGAACAGGTCGATGTCATAGACGACGGCGCCCTTGCTGAACGGCAGGGGCAGGACGGCGCGGTCCCAGCTGTTCAGGCGGATCGCCGGGCTGCAGCTCATGCCGATGAACAGCACGGGCGCTTTCGATAGCTTGGCCATCAGCGGCAGGCCCTCGGCCATCTGGCGCACCGGCCCGCGAGGACCGTCCGGCGTAATGGCCAGTGCGCCGATCTTGAGCTGTTTCAGGCCGTCGCGCAGGGCTTGGGTGCCACCCTTGGCGACCTCGGCCTTGTCCTTGTTGGATGATGAACCTCGCACGGCGGGAAAGCCCTGCAGGGCGACGGCCTTGGCGATGAACTGACCGTCGGGCGACAGCGAAATCAACGCCTTGGCGGGCTGAGCTACGTCGAGAGGCCAGCACGACGGGCTCAGGCCGATGCGCGAGTGCCAGAAGGCGCACAACACGCCGCCGCCCTCGGCCCAGACCTGTTCGGCGACGTCGCGACCTTCGTAGGTCCAGCGGATGGTGGCGAAGCAGAACGACATCCAGCCTGCCAGCACATGCGACAGGATCGACTGCACCACAGGATTGCGGAGAGGCCTCACTTCAGATGACCGCTTCGACGACGGGCGTTCCGTCCAGCGATTGTTGCCGGGCGAGACGCGAGTAAAGTCCGCCTTTGCGAACCAGTTGGGCATGCGTTCCGGTCTCGACGATGCGTCCGGCCTCCAGCACATGGATGCGGTCGGCGTTCATCACGGTCGACAGGCGGTGGGCGATCATCAGGGTGGCGCGACCTTCCATCAGCCGCTCCAGCGCCGCCTGGACCAGGGCCTCGCTCTCGGTGTCGAGCGCCGATGTGGCCTCGTCCAGCAGCAGGATCGGGGCGTTCTTCAGGAAGGCGCGGGCGATGGCGATGCGCTGGCGCTGGCCGCCCGACAGCCGCATCCCGGCCTCACCGGCGCGGGTGTCATAGCCTTGGGGCAGGGCGACGATGAAGTCGTGGGCGGCGGCGGCGCGAGCTGCGGCCTCGATCTGTTCGGTTGTGGCTCCACCCCGGCCATAGGCGATGTTGGCGCGGATGCTGTCGTCGAACAGGAACGGCTCCTGCGTCACCAGTCCGATGTGATCGCGCAGGTCGGTCAGGCTGACATGGCGCAGGTCGACGCCGTTGATGGTGATGGCGCCGTCGGTGACGTCATAGAAGCGCGGCAAAAGGCTCAGCAGGGTGCTCTT
>DASVTM010000228.1:0-8285 GCA_036387575.1 Brevundimonas sp. | reverse complement strand
GAGCTGCTGATCTGCATCGACGCTCTGGTGCGGGCGTCCGCGCGCCGGATCACGGCCGTCATGCCCTATTTCGGCTATGCGCGACAGGATCGAAAGACAGGCGGACGCACGCCAATCTCGGCCAAGCTGGTGGCCAACATGATCACCCGTGCCGGCGCCGACCGGGTCCTTACAATGGATTTGCACGCGGGCCAGATTCAGGGCTTCTTCGACATTCCGACCGATAATCTTGTCGCCACCCCCGTGCTGACGCAGGACATCAAGGACCATTACCAGCGGGGCAACCTGATGATCGTCTCGCCGGACGTGGGTGGCGTGGTGCGCGCCCGCAGTCTCGCCGAGAGGCTGAACGTCGATCTGGCCATCGTCGATAAACGACGCGCCAGGGCCGGCGAAAGCGAGGTCATGAACATCATCGGTGACGTTTCGGGCCGCCAGTGCATCCTGTTCGACGATATCGTCGACTCGGGCGGCACTCTCGTCAATGCGGCCAAGGCCCTGATTGAAGCCGGGGCGACAGAAGTCTCGGCCTACATCAGCCACGGAGTACTGTCCGGCCCTGCCGTCCAGCGTGTTACCGACGGCCCGCTCAAGGAACTGGTGATCACGGACTCGATCGAACAGCCCCATGAGGTTTTGACCTGTTCGAAGATTCGTACGGTGCCGGTCGCCCCTCTCATCGGTGAAGCTATCCGCCGGATAGCGAACGAGGAATCGGTATCGAAGTTGTTCGATTAACCATCGGAAAACCACTTTAGAGGCGTTATAACTCCCTCATGAGTATCGGTGTCGACGACGACACCCAGCGTTCCTGTGGGAAAACCTTGATGTCTTTGGTCCACCTTCGTCGCGGCGCTGCCGTTGTCGCCGTCGCAGTGGCGACTTTTCTGGCGAGCTGTTCGACGCCAGAACCCATCGCCGAGGCGCCGCCGCCTCCCGCTGTCCTGCCGCCGCCACCCGTGACGCTGAACGCCAGCGTTGCCGAGGCCGCTTCGGTCTATGTAACCTTCATTCGCGACGTCGGCACCATCCGCGCAGGCTTCCCGGACGCGGAATCGATCCAGATGGCGATGCGCAAGGGTGCAGCCTATGATCCGGCCCAGCTCTCACGCGGCATGATCGCGTATGCCTCGATCCTCGCGCTGCAGTCGCCGGAGTTCGTAATGGGGGTGCGCCAGTTCGGCGTCGATCCGGAACAACGTCGCCAGGTGATCGCAAATATCGTCAAGGACCCCGCCTATGCCGCCACCTTGCCGGGCGCGGACTATGCTGCGGGCCTGATCATCTCAACCCTTGGCCAGGACATTTCCTCTCTGACGACGATCGCCGATGCCGTTGAGGGCGACGCCTACACGATCCAGGAACGGAACGACCCGCGCCGTCGCTGGGCCGTCACGCCGATCCCGAATCGTGAGGTCCGCCTGGAGACTGCCAAGCGGATTTCCACCGGCCAGATGCTGCCGTCGGCTGATGAATCTGCCAAATTGTTCGCCGCGGGCAACTCGGGGCAAGGGTTGAACCTCACGGCTGGACCTGCGCGCGCGCCCTACACGCCTGCCGTGGCTAATGCTTTGGCCATCGCCGCGCTCGCTGCTCTGGGAGCGGCCGGTGACGAGGCTCGGGTTAACACCGACGCCTTGACGATCGAGAGCAATAACGAGTTCTGCCTCAGCATGTCGAAGCTGAACCTGTTCCAGTGTCTGGCGGCCTCACGCCCTAGCTACGAGGATATGTTCTGTGTCGGTCGTCATATCGTGCGTGATCTCGCGACCTGCGCTCTCGGTTCGACACGGCCTGTTAGTGTCTCGGTCTCGGAACCCGTCGATACGACCAATCAGCTCGCTCCAACCGTCAGCCTCCCGCAGCCCGGCTCGACGGCCAGCCTGAACCAGACGCCGTACACCGGCAACTAGACCGCGGCGGATTTCGCAGTGGGTGATCGATCACGCACTGCGAAGAGTCTGACGTCGCAGACCGTCGAGGCGGTTGCGTGTGGGGCATCTTGCGTGTAATGACCCGCGCTCTTGAATTCGAGGGTTGATGACCCCGCCGCGCGAGCCATCAGTTGGCGCAGGCGTTTTTGTTGTTGAGGCGAGCCACATGGCTGAGATCATTCTGAACGTGGACGTCCGCGAGAAATCCGGCACTGGCAGCGCGCGCGAAGTTCGCCGCTCCGGAGCCGTTCCCGGCATCCTGTACGGCGGCGGCAAGGCCCCCGTTTCCATCTCGGTCAACGAGAAGGATTTCCGCAAGAACCTGTACACCGGCAAGCTGCTGGGCCACCTGGTCACGCTGAAGTACGGCGACGAGACCCAGCCGGTCATCGCCAAGGACGTCCAGTTCGACCCCGTGTCGGACCGTCCCCTGCACTTCGACCTGATGCGCGTCGATGCCAAGCAGACGATCAAGATCGAAGTGCCCGTCCACTTCATCAACGAAGACAAATGCGGCGCCTTCCGTCAGGGCGGTTCGCTCGAGATCGTCCGTCACACGGTCGAGATCTCGGTCCGCGCAGACCACATTCCTGAAGACCTGGTCGTCGATCTGGCCGGTCACAAGCTGGGCGACATCATCCGCTTCTCGGACATTCAGGTGCCCAAGGGCGTCGAGCCCACCATCACCGACCGTGACTTCGTGATCGCCTCGATCAAGACCTCGTCGGCCGCCATCTCGGCTGCTCAGGACGAAGAAACGATCGCCGAGGAACAGGCCGCAGTCGCCGAAGCCGCCGCCGACGAAGTGCCCGCCACCGAGCAATCGGACGACGCCGAGGGCGAGGACAAGACCGAAGCCTGATCGCTTCGCGTCTGATATCTTTCGGAACGGCCCATTCCCTGACGGGAGTGGGCCGTTTTCATATCCGGACCTGACCGCATGATCATTATCGCCGGCCTCGGCAACCCGGGCCCGAAATACCAGAACAACCGCCACAACATCGGCTTCATGGCGGCTGACGAGATCGCGCGCCGCTGGAAGTTCGGTCCCGAGCGAGCCAAATTCCAGTCGGTGATCTCCGAGGGGGAAGTCGATAGCGCCGGCGGACCGGTCAAGGTCCTGCTGATGAAGCCGCAGACCTTCATGAACGAGAGCGGCCGTGCCGTCAGCGAGGCCGCACGCTTCTACAAGATCCCGCCCGCCGACATCATCATCTTCCATGACGAGATCGACCTCGCGCCCGGTCGCTTCCGCATGAAGAAGGGGGGCGGCGCTGCCGGCCAGAACGGCATCCGCTCGCTGATCAGCCATCTGGGCGCTGACTTCCGCCGGGGTCGTATGGGCGTCGGACACCCCGGCGAGGCCCATCTGGTCATGCCGCATGTGCTCGGGGACTTTCACAAGGCTGAACAACCTTGGCTGGACGCCCTGCTGCGCGCCTGCGCCGATGCACTGCCCTTCGCCGCGACCGGTGAGGACGAGCGCTATCAAGGCGAAGTTCTGCGACTCGCCCCCGCGCCAAAGTTCAGCCCCCGCCAGCAGGCGCGCGGCGAATAGGACTCTGCTTCCTCTTCCCCACCGGAGCGCTTCCAGCTAGCGTTGGCGCGTGACCCGCTCCCAGGCAGACGACTGGTCGATCGCGCGCTCGCTGGCCTTCCTCGCCGCGACGTTCGCCATCGTGTTCGGCAGCCTGATGCCGTTCGCGGCGCTGGCGGCCTCCACGCCGGGCGATCCGATGGTGATCTGCTCCGCCGAAGGGCCGCAGACGATATCCATCGGCGTCGACGGGGCAGATCACGACAAGAGCCCCAGCCGCGGAATGGCCGGGGCAAAATGCGCTGCCTGCCTGCTGTCTTTCGCCGCAGCCCTGCCCGAGCCACCGCTGGCCCTGAAGGCGGCCGGACCGATCACGCGCCCTGCCTCGATCTTCATCGCCGCCGGGCCTCGCGTCAGCCCTCCGGCCCGCGCGCCGCCACGTCCGCCTTCCACCGCTCCCCCCAAGGCCTGAACAGCCCCGACTGACGCCCATCGACGCTGCGTCTCTGCGCGCGCCGGCTCATACATGTTCAGGAGTTCCGAACCCATGTCTCTCAAGACCTCCGCCCCTCTGTCCGGCGCCTATCGAGCAGTTTGGCGTTGGCATTTCTATGCCGGGCTGCTGGTGCTGCCCTTCCTGATGCTGATGGCCGTGACCGGCGGTCTCTATCTGTTCAAGACCGAAATCGATGGCCTGATTTATCGCCCCCTGTCCCATGTGGAAGCACGTCCAGCGACGACGTCACCCGACCGCTGGGTCGCCTCAGCCGAAGCCGGAACCGGAGGCAAGGTCGCCAACCTGATAATCCCCGCTCGCTCTGACGAGGCGGTGCGCCTGACGATCAACCTCCCGGACGGCGCGAAACGCACAGCCTTTGTCGATCCGTACGACGCCCGACTGATCGGCACGACGGCTTTCGGCGGGGTGATGGAGATCATCAAGCGTCTGCACAGCCTCGCACTCGTCGGAACATGGGCCAACTATCTGGTCGAGATCGTTGCGGGCTGGGCCATCATCCTGGTGGCTACGGGGATATTCATGTGGTGGCCGCGCGGTCGCGATGTCGGAACAGCGACGATCAAGGCGAGCGACCCGAAACGCCGCCCGTTCTGGCGAGATCTCCACGCAGTCACGGGACTCTACGCGGGAGCGGTCATCGCCTTTCTCGTGGTTTCCGGCATGCCCTGGTCCGCCTTCTGGGGCGATCAGTCTATGGGCTGGGTCAAGGATCACGGCCTCGGCCGACCCAAGCCACCCGTCGGCGCCTTCGCTCACGCGGAGCACCAGAACGAGCCGGCAGGTGTCGGCTGGACCATGGAGGGGATGGTCATGCCGGGCGACCATGTCATGCCCGCTCCACTGCCGGCGTCGCTGACCAGGGTCATCGCGACAGCCGACGCTGTGCGGCTTCCACGCCCCTACACCATCTCGATCCCGACCGATCCAGGCCTGAGCTGGACCGCATCTCGCGTCGTTGATCGGGTCGAGGACACCCGTATCCTCTATGTCGACGGAGCCACCGGCGTCGTGCGGGCCGACATCAACTGGAGCCAGTTCGGCGTGGGAGCCAAGGCCTTCGAGTGGGGCGTCGCTGTCCATCAGGGTACGCAGTATGGCTGGATCAACCGCTATCTGATGCTCGGCGGCTGCATCGCTATCTGGTTGCTGTGTATCAGCGGCATCCTCATGTGGTGGAAGCGCCGCCCTCCGAAACTGTCCAAGGGGCGGCTCGGCGCGCCCGAGGCGCCTCCCGGCCCGCGTGTCCGCGCTGCGGTTCTGGGCATCGTGCTGCCCCTCGCCATTCTCTATCCGCTGACGGGTCTCAGCCTGATTGCCGCCCTTATCGTTGATCGAGCGGTTTCCGCCGCGCGCCGTCTGGCCTATTGAGAGTTCCATGAAGATGAAAATCGCATCGGCCACCCTTGTTTGTCTGGGTCTGGCCCTGTCCGCTTGTAACCGCGACGGCAAGAACTCCACCACCGCCTCGATCGATACCGACGCCGGCAAAGCCACGGTCGAGATCACCGATCCCTGGTGCCGGCCCACGCCCAACGGCGCCCAGGCCGGGGCCTGCTACCTGACGGTCAAGTCGTCCGCCGACAACACCATGACAGGGGTTGCCACGCCGCTGGCGGGCAACGCGATGGTCCACGACATGAGCATGGCCAACGGCATGATGACCATGTCCGACATGACCGGGGGTTTGCCGCTCAAGGCCGGTGAAAAGGTCGAACTCAAACCCGGTGGCAAGCATTTGATGCTGACCGGGTTGACCGGGCCGCTGGTCGAGGGCGCAGCCGTACCCCTGACGCTGACCTTCTCCGACACCCCAGCCATGACGGTTCAGGCGCCGGTTCGGCAACCCAAATAGGGCCGGCCCAAAGGTCTTTGCTGGCCGAGCCTGACAAACGGTCTCGAACCGTCTAAAGGCTCGCGCCTTCTCTGAGGAATACCATGGCTCTGAAAGTCGCGATCGTCGGCCTGCCCAACGTCGGCAAGTCCACCCTGTTCAACGCCCTGACCAAGACGGCGGCGGCACAGGCTGCAAACTATCCGTTCTGCACCATCGAGCCGAACACCGGCGACGTCGCCGTGCCCGAGCCCCGCCTCGAAGCCCTGGCCGAGATCGCCGGATCGAAAGAGATCATTCCCTCGCGCATCACCTTCGTCGACATCGCCGGTCTCGTCCGCGGCGCGTCCAAGGGCGAAGGCCTGGGCAACCAGTTCCTGGCCAACATCCGCGACTGCGACGCCGTGGCCTTCGTGTCCCGCTGCTTCGTCGATGACGACATTACCCACGTCGAGAACCGCATCGACCCGATCTCGGACCTCGAGATCATCGAGACGGAGTTGATGCTGGCCGACCTCGAAAGCCTCGAGAAGCGCGTCGTCAACGTCGAGAAGAAGGCAAAAGGCGGCGACAAGGACGCCCAGCTTACGCTGAAGCTGATCAACATGGCCCTGGTCCCGCTTCGCGCCGGCAAGCCCGCCCGCACGGTCAAGGTCGACAAGGAAGACGAGAAGGCGTGGCACATGCTGCAGCTTCTGACCTCCCTCCCCGCCCTCTACGTCTCGAACGTCGACGAGGCCTCGGCCGACAAAGGCAACGAACTCTCCGATCTGGTCGCCAAACGCGCCGCCGAGGACAACGCCAACTCGGTGGTCATCTCGGCCAAGATCGATTCGGAACTCGCGGTCCTCGACGCCGAGGAACAGGCTGAATTTCTCGAAAGCCTCGGCCTCGCCGAACCCGGCCTCAACCGCCTGATCCGGGAAGCCTACAACCTGCTGGGCCTGCAGTCCTACTTCACGGTCGGTCCAAAGGAAGCGCGCGCCTGGACTATCCACGTCGGGGATACGGCGCCACAAGCCGCCGGCGTCATCCACACAGACTTCGAAAAAGGCTTCATCCGCGCCGAAACCATCGCGTTCGAGGATTTTGTGGCGCTGCGTGGCGAAGCCAAAGCCCGCGAGGCTGGCAAGCTCCGCGCCGAAGGCAAAGCCTATGTCGTCAAGGACGGCGACGTAATGAACTTCCTGTTCAGCTAGCCTCAGGGCTAGACCGCATTACGGCATCGGGAGCTCAGGCCCCTTGGTCGAGGTGTCACCAAGCGTGGTGCATTTCGTGAGCTTTATGGGCGGGTTCGTCAGGCGCGGCCCTCTGTCGACATAGGCCAGTTCCAACGTCTGGCCAACGACCGACATCTGCACGCGCTCCACCTTCGGCATGCCACCCGGCGCCGGACAGGACAGCGTCGCCTGATAGCCGCCCGTTACCTGATCGATGCGAGCGATATCGCAACCGTTCTCGTAGCCTTCGAAGCGCATCGTGGTGATCTCGAGCGGGCGGTTCCGGCCTTGCGGAGTCGCGCACCAAGCCGGGTCAGCGCTCCAGCGACCGACGAAGTTGGTTGGACCCGCACCCGGCAACATAGGCCCCATCGAGTCGGACGGCGCTTCTGCGGCCGCTTCCGCCCGTGATTCAACGGCCACGGCGGGTTCAGTCGGCGGATTAACCCGACTGCGGTCGCAACCCACGAGCAAACCCAATGACAGCAGCACGAAGGATGAGCTTTTCATCCCCCACCAACGCCGCTCGAGCGTCGCCGTTCAACGAGGATCGTTCGATGTCAGACTGGCTGCAGTTTTGAAATCGCACGCCGCGAACTGGCAGCGCCGGCACAACCCGTCAACCGCGCTCCAGCCAGCCCCGATAGCGGACCATCCGACCCACTACCGGCAGCCCAATCTCGACGTCGAAGGAGAACCTGCCTTCCGCATCGATTTGTTCGTGAGTAGCGGTTGTGGGGGCCCACGCTTTCGGCATCGGAAAGCCCAGCATGCGCCAGCCCTCTACCCCATAGATCAGACGCCCCTCTTCCGGTCTCAACACAATATCGAAGTCTAACGGTCCGAAGCTCTCGACAACTCGCCCGCCCGGTTTGGGAGAAGACAGCCGGCTGAGGAAGCGACTGGCGCCAATATTCCGCCGCCAGACAGACTGGTCCCGTTCTGCCTCGATGCAAACGTCGACCGACACGCCTTCTCCATCCTGAGGAAACCCGAACACCCGTGCGATCAGCCCTGCCACCAGGTTCGCCGCCCCCTCGACCGAAGCCGTCCCACGCCAGACAGATCGTCCAGTGGTCTCGTGCAAAGCCCGGATGGGTTCCGGCAGGCTATCGAAGACCGGCCCGATCGCCCGTGCAAACAGCGACGACGACTCGGTCGTCGTCGCCATGGCGATCCCATGCTGCACGAGTTCAGCCTCGATTGCGGCCAGAGATAACTCGCCCACACAGACTCGCGCGCC
>DASVTM010000227.1:0-2087 GCA_036387575.1 Brevundimonas sp. | reverse complement strand
CGCGGCCGGCCCTTGGCCTCGAATATGGCGGCGACGGCGTTGGCGTCGGAGGCGTCGGCGGCCAGCCGATAGACGGTCTCGGTCGGCAGCAGGACCAGACGTCCGGCCCTGAGTGCAGCGGCGGCGGACTCGATCGTGTCCGTCAGGCGGCCTTCACCGCCAGCGCCACGTCCACCCTCACCTGCCTGCCGATCAGTGCGTTCCACGGTCCCTGCGTCCCGATATCATAGGCCGCCCGGTCGAGGGCGAAGCCGCCGGTCATCTGCGCCGCGTCGCCGGTCACGCGCAAGGCCGCCGGGAACACGACCTCTCGCGTGCGGCCTTTGACGGTCACCTGAGCCCGCGCCGTGAACCGCCCCGGTGACACCGGCTGCAGCGATGTAAGACGGAAGCGGATCGCGGGATAGCGGACGACGTCGAGGAACTCGGGTCCGGCGGCGCGGGTCGTCAGCGCCGTCTGATGCATCCTCAGCGACGCGGCGCGGACCTCGATGGCCACGCGAGCGCTCTCGGGCGTCGTCGGATCGAACCGGATGTCGCCGGACCAGTCCTCGAACCGTCCGGTCTGGGTCAGTCCCGCAGCCCGGATCCGCATGGTGATGGCCGATTGAGACGGATCGACGCTCCAGCGCCGGACCTCCGCCGTCCCCGGCCCTGCCAGCGCCATCAACGCGACCAGCACTCCTGCGCCCTGCAGCACGGCGCGGCGGGGTATCGTCGGTTCAGCCACGGCGTCTCCTCTCCACTGACCGGGTGACACTGACCCAGCCACCCTCGTTCGCCAAGGCGTTCATCCTCAGCAAGTCGCTTGCGTGCCGCAACGGCATGGCGGCACAAGGCGTCAAAGCCAGTGACGCCAATCCGTTCCGGGAACAGTTCCAATGCCCTACCGCGCTCCCCTCCGTGACCTCGCCTTCAGCCTGACCGCCATCGCGGGCGTCGAACAGCTCGAGGCCACGGGCGCGTTCCCAGACTTCGATCTCGACCTGATGAACGCCGTGCTCGAGGCCGGCGGCTCGTTCTCGGAAGAGGTTCTTGCTCCGCTGAACCGCCCCGGCGACGTCGCAGGGGCCAAGTACGCCAACGGCTCCGTCACGGCGGCTCCGGGCTTCGCCGACGCCTATCAGCAGTTCGCGGCGGGCGGCTGGACCGGTCTGACGGCGTCGGTCGAATCAGGCGGACAGGCCCTGCCCAAGGCGCTGGAGCTGGCTGCGTATGAGACCGTCCACTCGGCCAACATGGCGTTCGGCCTCTGCCCCATGCTGTCGCTGGCGGCGATCGAGGCGCTTGAGGCTCACGGCACCGAGGAACAGAAGACCGTCTATCTGCCCAAGCTCGTCAGCGGCGAATGGACCGGGGCAATGGTCCTGACCGAGCCGGGCGCTGGGTCCGACCTCGGCGCGCTGACGGCGGCGGCTACGCCGAACGGCGACGGCACATACGCCCTGAACGGCCAGAAGATCTACATCACCTGGGGCGACCACGACGCCACGCCCAACATCGTCCACATGGTGCTGGCTCGCCTGCCTGACGCGCCCGCCGGGCCCAAGGGCATCAGCCTGTTCCTGGCCTCCAAGTTCGAGGTCAAGCCGGACGGATCGCTGGGCGACCGCAACGACTTCCGGCCAGTCGGCATCGAGCACAAGCTGGGCATCCACGCCTCGCCGACCTGCGTCATGTCCTATGAAGGCGCGCGCGCCACTCTGGTGGGCCAGCCCAATCAGGGCCTGTCGCACATGTTCGTTATGATGAACGCGGCCCGGCTGGCCGTCGGCGTCGAGGGCGTCGGCATTGCCGAGATGGCCTATCAGCACGCACTGGCTTACGCGCTGGAGCGTCGTCAGGGCCGGTCGATCTGGACCGGCGAGGCCAATGCGCCGATCTTCGATCACCCCGACATCCGCCGCATGCTGTCGGTGATGAAGGCGAAGATCGAGGCCGCCCGCGGCATCTGCCTGTCCACCGGCGTCGCTGCCGATCTTGCCAAGCATGCCGCCTCCGAGGCGGACCGCAAGGCGTGGAAGGGCCGCGAGGACCTGTTCACCCCGATCGCCAAGGCCTGGTCGACCGACGTTGGCTGCGACGTG
>DASVTM010000226.1:0-7931 GCA_036387575.1 Brevundimonas sp. | reverse complement strand
CGATGGCGAGCGGACCTACCTTTGGGACGCTCAGGGCTGGACTGGCGGCGATATCAATCGCTTCTGGTGGAAGTCGGAGGGGCAGGGCGCGTTCAACGGCAAGCTTGAGGACGCTGAGGTTCAGGCTCTTTATAGCCGCGCCGTTCTGCCGTTCTGGGATGTGCAGGCGGGTGTGCGTCAAACATTCCGGCCTGACCTGAAGGACCCGACGGATTTGGTGCTCGGCGTGCAGGGCCTCGCGCCCTACTGGTTCGAGGTCGACGCCGCCGCCTTCCTGTCGACTGAAGGCGACCTGAGTGCGCGGGTCGAGGTCGAATACGACCAGAGAGTCACGCAGAAATGGATACTGCAGCCGCGCGCTGAGATCACCTTGGCCGCGAGCGATGTGCCTGAGATCGGGGTTGGATCAGGCCTGAACGCGCTCGAACTCGGCCTGCGCCTGCGTTACGAAATCCGCCGCGAGTTCGCGCCCTACGTCGGCGTCGAATGGAGCCGCCGCTTCGGCGACACGCGTGATCTGGTCGAGGCGAGAGCCGGAGAGGCGGAGGATGTGCGCGCGATCGTCGGGCTCAAGGCCTGGTTCTAGGCGAACCTGCGGCGCTTCTCAGCCGACAGAAGCGTCGAGCGGACGAAGTCCGCAGGCGGGTCGGTTTCAGCCAGCACCTGTTCCTTGATGGCGCGGGGTTCGCCGAACAGATGGCCCTGACCCATCGAGATATCGAGCTCGAGGATGTCGACGATCTGGCGCTCGTTCTCGCATTTCTCGGCGATGACCTCGATGCCGTAGCGGCGGGTCAGCTGGGCGAAATCGGCGGCCTGGATGTCGCGCAGGCTCGGGATAGGCGAACCGCCGTCCAGATCCAGCAACTGTTCGATCAGCAGGTCGGCGGCGATCTTGATGAAGCGCACGTCCGAGCGCTGCAGGTCGTTGAAGTTCAGGTCCAGCGTCTGGACCTTGTCGATCGAGAAGCGGAAGCCGAGGTCGGCCAGACGGGCCATGTTGCGGGCCTCGACCGCGCCGCGCGCATCGAACGTCGCCTGACCCAGCTCGAAGATCAGCGCCTGATTGAGGTCGCGGTTCTCGGACAGGAAATCGAGGAACTGCGGGAAGAAGGTCTCGTCGCCCAGCGACGACAGGGCGACGTTGCAGAACACGCCGACCTTGCGATCCTGCCGCGCCAGACGACGCACGATCTGGGCGCAGCGGAACAGCAGCAGGTTGTCGATGGCGGGCACCAGACCCTCGCCCTCGGCGATCGACAGGTATTCGGCCGGCATCATGACGCGATCGCTGGCGTCGCGCAGGCGGGTGAAGCTCTCGTAGAAGATGGTGCGGCGCTGCGGCAGGCTGACGACCGGCTGCAGGTACAGATCGACGCGGTTTTCCGACAGGGCGTCGTGCACGGTCTTGAGCAGCATATTGCCCTGCTGACGGCGCACGGAGTCGGGGCTGTTGGGCGCGATCATCGGCGCGACGGTCAGCCGTTCGTCGATCGACTCGCTCATCTGCTGGATCAGGGTTTCCAGCATCCTGACCTCGCCGGTCAGTTCCTCGGTATTGTTGAGGGCACCGGCCTCGATGGCCTGGGCCAGTTCGGTCAGGGCGCCTTGCGTCGACTCCATCGCATCGGCCAGCAGACGGTGAGCGTCGCGGACCTGTCCGATCTCGGCGCGGAGGGCCCGGCGCTGAGATCCGCCGGTGATGAACAGATGGACCGCGCCCAGCACGCCCAGCGCGCCGAGGGCCGCCGCGAAGGCCGCGCCGCCGCCCAGACCCATACGCCACAGAAAGGCGCCGACCGTCATCGCCAGGAAGACGTAGCCGAAGAACAGGAAGGCGGTCGTCAGTGCGCGCATCAGCTGCCAGACTTGGGAGCCCCCGACACAACGAGTCAGACGACGTTCCCGGGTGGAATCGGTCGAGTATCAGGGTATCAGGACGGATCGGCTAGAGCGTCGCGGAAAGAAACCCGTGATGAAGCCCGGAAACGCCACACGACAACCGTCATAACGACTTAGGGGTAACGCCATGGAACTGTTCGATCTCACCGGCAAGGTCGCCGTCATCACCGGTTCGTCCAAGGGAATCGGCAAGGCCATCGCCGAACGCATGGCCGAGCACGGCGCCAAGGTCGTGATCTCGTCCCGCAAGGCCGGGCCTTGTGACGAAGTGGCGGAGGCCATCAACGCCAAATATGGAGAGGGCCGCGCCATCGCCGTGCCCGCCAACATCGCCTCCAAGGAAGACCTGCAGCGGCTGGTCGACGAGACCAACTCGGCCTTCGGCAAGATCGACATCCTAGTCTGCAACGCCGCCTCAAACCCCTACGCCGGGCCGATGGCGGGCATCGCCGACGAGCAGTTCGAGAAGATCTTCCACAACAACGTCCTCGCCAACCACTGGCTGATCCAGATGGTCGCACCGCAGATGCTGGAGCGTAAGGACGGGTCGGTGCTGATCATCTCCTCGATCGGGGGCTTGCGTGGCAACGCCCTGATCGGCGCCTACAACGTGTCCAAGGCCGCCGACATGCAGCTGGCGCGGAACCTCGCCGTCGAGTGGGGACCGTCGAACGTGCGGGTCAACTGTATCGCGCCGGGCCTGATCCAGACCGATTTCGCCAGATACCTGTGGGAGAACCCGGAGATCCTCGAGAAGACGGTCGAGCCCAATCCGATGAAGCGGATCGGCCAGCCGGACGAGATCGCAGGCACCGCTGTTTATCTGTGTTCGAAGGCGGCGGCCTATGTGACGGGCCAGACGCTGGTCGTGGACGGCGGACTGACGATTGCCTGGTGACGACCACAAGATCCCATTCGGCCAGGATCTGATCTGGCGGTTGGAAGCGGCGGCGTTCGCAGCCCTCTTCGCCCTGCTCAGGGCGTTGGGGGTCGAACGCGCCTCGGCGTTCGGCGGCTGGCTGCTGCGCACGCTCGGCCCGCACGTGGGCACGCACAAGCTGGTCCGCCGCAATCTGAAGATCGCCTTTCCCGACATGCCCGTCGCCGAGCGTGACCGGCTGGCGGTGGAGCAATGGGACCAGACCGGCCGGACGTTCGCCGAGCTGGCCGTGATGGACAAGCTGACGCCTGAGGGCGGTCGGGTCGACGTGGTCGACATCGAGCGGCTGCATGCCGTGCGCGACAGCGGCCGGGCCGTGGTTCTGATCTCCGGCCATCTGGCCAATTTCGAGGTGATGGCGGCGGTCATCATGGCGGCGGGCGTGCCGTGCCAGGTGACCTATCGCGCCGCCAACAACCCCTATGTCGACGCCCTGATCCGCCAGAGCCGCGAGCGTTACGGCATCCGCCTGTTCGCGCCCAAGGGCGACGGCACGCGTGAGTTGATGGCGGGGATGAAGCGCGGCGACTCCATCGCCCTGCTGGTCGATCAGAAATATAATCAGGGACCGGAGGTCGAGTTCTTCGGCGAACCGGTCAACGCCTCGCCGGGAGCCGCGCGGCTGGCGCTGAAGTTCGGCACTATCATGCAGCCGCTGTCGGTCGTCCGGCTTCCGGGCGTCCGTTTCCGCGTGACGGCTCACGAGCCGATCATGGTCGAGGATACCGGCGACAAGGCCGGCGACGTCCTGCGCGGGATTCAGGCGGCGAATACGTTCGTCGAGGATCGCGTGCGCGAGCATCCGGTCGACTGGTTCTGGGTCCACAAACGCTGGCCGGACAAGGTCTACGCGGCGCTGGGGCCTCTGGACGTCTGAGCTGACGCTCCGACTAGCTTGCCGCGACCTTCACGTCATTACGGCGACGCATCTCGCCCCGATAGGTCCCGGTGGTCGCCCGGCGGCGGTCGGGTCCGAAATAGCCGTCGGTCTTCACGAAAGCGCGGGGCCGAACGATCACAGCCTGAATACGGTCAAAGATCGCCTTGGCGGTGATCGGCTTGACCACGAACTCGGTCACCCCGGAATCGCGCGCCTCCATCACCCGGTGCTTCTCCGAATGGCCGGTCATCATGATGATCGGCAGATAGGGATTTGCGGTGTCGGGACTGTTGCGCACCAGACGGGTGAACTCGACGCCGTCCAGCGGAAACATGTTGAAGTCCACAATGGCCAGATCGACAGGGTGCTCGCGCAGGGCCTCCAGCGCCATCGCGCCGTCCGACACCTCGCGAATCTTGCGGATTCCGGCCGACTGAAGGATCGCCGAAGTGATCGCCCGCATGTGCTGGTTGTCGTCGACCAGCAGGATGCTGAGCGATTGAAGTGCCGACATGAATGTTATGACCGTGATGCCGAGCCCGGCGGACTCCACGTGATGTTATGCGCTGAAAACGTTGCGGTCTATCCGCTCGGCAACTCTCGAATTACGATAATTCAGGCTTGTCAGTCCACGCCGGGGGCGTTCGCTCCGACCATGTGTGAGGGGTCCAGATTGCGATCGCGCCACTTCATCCGCCAGCACAGATGCGGACCTGTGGCGCGGCCTTCCATGCCCACGCAACCGATTTCCTGACCGCGCGACAGCTTCTGACCGACCGCTACCTCGATCCGCGATTGATGCAGGTAACAGGTGATCAGCCCTTGGCCGTGATCAATCAGGACGAGGCCGCCCTCGAAATGCATGCCGCTGCGACTGAAGGCGACGACGCCGTCTGCGGGCGCACGAATTACCGTGCCCTGTGGGGCCGCCAGGTCAATACCGTAGTGAGGCCGCGCGGGGGTCCCGTTCAGAATCCGCTGCGCGCCCCACAGGCTTGAAATGCGATAGGTCTCCAGAGGCCAGACGAAGCCGTCGCGGAAGTCGTCTGCGTCGATCTGGTTGGCGAACCCGATGGCCTTGAGCGCGGCCTCCTCACGAATGCGGGCCAGCAGGGCGGGGTCGTTGGGCTCGATGGTGGACGGCGGCAGGCCATCGATGCTGCTCGTCGGAAAGGCACCGGGGGCGATGTCCAAGGTGCGGGCCGTGCGAATCAAGCCGGACCTTGCCTCGATTGTGGTGGAGGGCCCCGCATCGCGGTCGAATCCCACCACGAACAGGCCGCTCCCGGATGCAACCGTCAGGGGCTGGTCATCGACAAAGATCGCAGCGCGCGGCGAGGTGCGGCCAAAGGCGAACCCGCCCTGTTTCCACTGGCCGTTCAGCACCAGCCCTTCGGAGGGTGCGGCCAAGGCGCGTTCAGCGCAGCCCGAAACAGCGGAGGCGATCAGAGCCGATCCGGCGCCCGCGATCAGGGCCCGGCGGTCGAGGATCACGCCGCGGGGACCATGCGGGTCAAGGCTTCGGCCGGGCTGGCGTAGGCCTCCTGATGCTCTGGCGACCAGTAGCGCAGGGCTTCGAGGGGAATGGTCTTGCCGGACACGGCGCAGAGCACATACGGCCCGGGCTTCAGTACGGCGAACTCGCCGTCGCCGTAGTGCAGGGTGGCCGGGCCGGAGTTGGGATCGATAGCGTTCATGGACAGTAGATAGCGCGGGTCGGCGCCCGCCGCCATCAAACCTGCGTCACCGACGGCCTAGAACAGGCTGCCTTGATCTGCGGGCGGCGCCTTGGGCTTGGGCGTGGGGCGAGGAGCCACCGCCGGAGCCGCGACGGGCCGGGTGACCGCATCGTCGCCGCCATCGATATGAGCGCCGCGCGAGCCGTCGGGGAAGACCAGAGACACGGCTTGGCCCGGCGACAATGCCGACGCGCTGGCGATCATGGCGCCGGTCTCGTCGTCGATGCGCGCAAAGCCGGGCTTGGGCCGTTTGGGATCGAGGGTGGCGAGCGCGCGCAACAGCGAGGACAGCCGGGTCTGGGCACGTTCCATCTGCCGATCGACCGTCAGTTTGGCGGAGGCTGCGTTGAGCTTGGCCAAGCGCTGATCAAGGCGGCGATTTATCGGGTCGAGCGTCAGTCTCGCCGACACCCGCAGCAGCCGCCGCTCATGGGTGGTGGTGTTGGCCTGCAGCGCGGCGGCCAGCCGGTTGCCGACGCCCTCCAGCCGGTCGCCACGCCGCTCGATGGCGCGGTCCAGCAGGGCGCGTCCCAGACGCCCGCCGACCGTAACCAGCCGCCGCTCGTGCAGGGCGGCGTTCTTCTGCAGTCCCGAGGCCAGGCGGCTCGACGCATGATCCAGCCGCTGTTGGGCCAGCGCGACAAGGTCTTCGGGACGGGTGGGCAGGCCACGGGCCACAGCCCGTAGACGCGTGCGTCGGTCGTCCAGCAGCCGTGATCCGGCACGGTCCAGTCGACGCTCCAGATCGGCGACGGCGAAGCGCAGGTCGCTCAGCACCGGGGTGGCGATCTCGGCGGCGCCGGTCGGGGTCGGGGCCCGGCGGTCGGAGACGAAGTCGATCAGTGTGGTGTCGGTCTCGTGCCCCACGGCCGAGATGATCGGGATGGTCGCCGCGGCCACCGTGCGGGCCAGAGCCTCGTCGTTGAAGCACCACAGGTCCTCGACCGACCCGCCACCGCGCGCTACGATCAACAGGTCCGGGCGAGGGATCTTGCCGTCCCTTGTCATCGCATCGAAGCCGCGAATGGCGTTCGACACCTGACCACAGGCGCTGTCGCCTTGAACCACCACCGGCCAGACGATGACATGACAGGGCCAGCGTTCGGCGATCCGGTGCAGGATGTCGCGGATCACCGCCCCGGTCGGGCTGGTGATGACGCCGATGGTGGCGGGGAAGGTCGGGATCGGCTTCTTGCGCCCGACCTCGAACAGGCCCTCGCCGTGCAGCCTGGTCTTCAAGCGTTCCAGTTGAGCCAGCAGAGCGCCAGCGCCGGCCGCTTCCATCGACTCGATCACGATCTGATAGGAAGACCGCGCCGGATAGGAGGTGATCTTGCCGGTGACGATCACTTCGAGACCGCTCTCGGGCTGTACGCCCAGGCCGCGCACGGCGCCCTTCCAGATCACCCCGTCGATGGCTGACTTGTCGTCCTTGAGCGTCAGATAGACGTGGCCCGAGGCGTGGCGGTTGACCTTGGACACCTCGCCCCGCAGGCGCACGTGGCCGAAGCGATCTTCCAGCGTGCGCTTGAGCGCGAACGACAGCTCGCTGATCGACAGCGGCGGGTTGTTGTCCCGCGCAGCAGCGGGCGCCTCGGCCGGGCCCTCGAATACATAGGAGTCGTCACTCATGGCTACACCTTAGCGCAGACGTGTGATTGGCGAGAAGCGTTCGTGCGGTCTATCCTCGCTTCATGGCTGATGCTCCCGGAACAGAACCCGAAGACCGCGATCCCTACGAGGAAAACCTGTCGCGACGCAGCGAGGCGCCCGCCGTCAGTCCCTGGCTGATCATCGGGTTGATCGTGATGCTCGGCGTGGTGGTCTACGCCGTCTCGGCGATGCTCTGACGTCGGTTAGCCCAACGCCCGCTTGACCGGAGCGGCGGGGACGGCCATTCCGCGCCCATGAACATCTTGCTCGTCGGATCGGGTGGGCGCGAACACGCCCTGGCCTGGAAGATCGCCGCCTCGCCGCTGACCCGTCGGCTGGTCATCGCGCCGGGCAACCCGGGCATGGAAAAGCTCGGGGAGTTGCGTGGGGAACTGCGCACGGATGATGCCGAGGGCCTCGCGGCGCTTGCGCGTGAAATCAAGGCCGATCTGGTCGTGGTCGGACCCGAAGTCGCGCTCGCAGCAGGGCTCGCGGATCGTCTGGCCGTGGCGGGCATCCCCTGTTTCGGCCCGACGATGAAGGCGGCCCAGCTCGAGACCTCCAAGGCCTTTTCCAAGGCCTTCCTCGAACGCCACGAGATCCCGACCGCAGGCTACGGCGTCTATGACCGGGTCGCCGACGCCAAGGCCGCGCTCAACGTCTTCAAGCCCCCCTATGTGATCAAGGCTGATGGTCTGGCTGCGGGCAAGGGCGTGGCCATCAGCCCCGACAAGCGCGACGCTGAGGCCGAGATCGAACGCATGCTCGGCGGGCGTTTCGGCAGTGCCGGCTCGCGCGTCGTGATCGAGGAGTTCAT
>DASVTM010000225.1:0-2584 GCA_036387575.1 Brevundimonas sp. | reverse complement strand
CCGCTTCGACCACGCGCCAGCCAGCAGGGAGCGTCCATGACTCCGGCGAATGGCCGAGGTTGAAGACACACAACAGCGCATCGTCGCCTTCGCCACGCTCGAACGACAGCACCGAACCCGCGACCGGATGCATGTGCATGCCGCCGGTGCGCAGGGCGGCATAACGGTGGCGCAGGCCGATCAGTTCGCGTGACAGGCTCAGGATCGAGGCGGGGTCGGCCTCCTGAACGTCCACGGCCAGCGGGTAGTGACGTGGATCGATCGGGAGCCAGGGCTCGACGCTGGAGAACCCGGCCTGAACCGCGTCGGCCTTCCACGGGATCGGCGTGCGGGCGCCGTCGCGGCCGAGCGTCTCGGGCCAGTTGGTGATGGCTTCGGGATCGACCAACCGGTCGAACGGCACATGCGCCTGAGGCAAGCCCAACTCCTCGCCCTGATAGACAAAGACGTTGCCGCGCAAGGACATCAGCAACAGCATCATCATCTGGGCGAAGGCCTTCTCGTCACGGCCCTCGGCCCAGCGCGAGATGGCGCGCGGGGCGTCATGGTTCGAGAAGGTCCAGGACGGCCAGCCTTCGCCGTCCACACCGGGCCACATCGCAGGGCCCTTCTCGACCAGTTCGGCGCTGAGGTGGTCCGCGTACAGGTAAAGGAACCCATAGGCCGAGTGCATCCGGTCTGAGCCGTGGGTGTACTGCTTCATCTCCTCATTGGCGCGATCCCCACCGACCTCGGCCACGAGAAAACGGTCGCCCGGATAGCTGTCGGTAAGGGCGCGCAGGCGGCTGAGGAAAAGCGGGATCTCCGGCTGCGACTGGTTGTGGATCTTGTCCTGGAAGTCGAACGGACGGGTGCGTTTTCCGTTCGAGGTGAAGGGCGGATTGTCGGTCAGTTTGGGATCATGGATGGCGAAATTGATCGCATCGAGCCGGAAGCCGTCCACGCCGCGATCCAGCCAGAAGCGCATGGCGTAGATCAGTGCGTCCTGAACCTCTGGATTGGCCACCGCGAGCTGAGGCTGCTCCTTGAGGAAATTGTGCATGTAGTACTGGCCGCGCCGCGCGTCCCATGTCCACGCCGGGCCGCCGAACACCGACTGCCAGTTCGACGGAGGTGAACCTTCGGGTTTGGCGTTGGCCCAGACATACCAGTCGGCTTTTGCGTTGGTCTTGCTCTGGCGGCTCTCGACGAACCACGGGTGTTCCTCGGAGGTATGGGAATAGACCTGATCGATGATGACCTTGAGGCCCAGGTCGTGCGCGCGGGCGACCAGAGCGTCGAAATCCTCGATCGTGCCGAAGATCGGATCGACGCCCGTGTAGTCCGACACGTCGTAGCCGAAATCCTTCATCGGCGAGGTGAAGAACGGCGAGAGCCAGACCCCGTCGACGCCCAGCGACGCGATGTGTTCGAGGTGTGCGGTGACGCCGGGCAGGTCGCCGATGCCGTCGTCGTTGCTGTCTGCGAAGCTGCGCGGATAGACCTGATACAGGACCGCGCCGCGCCACCATTCGGTCGCTGCGTCGGTCGTCGTCGTCGTCGGGTGGCTAAGGGTCTGAACGTTCACTCTTGGTCTTCCGATACGCAAATTATGTAGTCGAGGGGAGGGACGCTAACCCGGATCGAGCCGGGCGCCGATGCCGCGACGGGACAGGCCCCGCGCAAGCTGGACCAGTTTCGTGACGCGGTCGCGATCTCGATGTTGGCAGTCAGGGATTCGGTCGACGAATTGTAGACGATCAGGGTCTCGCCCCTGGTATCTTCCATCACGCGAGAGACAGCGAACAGCCCGGGCTTGTCGCCATAGGCGCGCACGATCTGGCGGCCACGGCGAAGGGCTGGGGTGGCCGCCCGGATGCGCGCCATCTCGGCGATACGTTGGTACATCGGTGCTGTGGTGTCGAAGGGAGACCGAGCGCCGCCGATATGGCGATGGCTGGCGTAGCCCGCGACCCGGCTGGTGAACATGTCGGCACGCGCCGCGCCATAACCGCCCTCGCCAGCAAAGCCCTGTTCGTCGCCGTAATAGATGACCGGAGCGCCGCGCGAAAACATCATCAGGGCATGGGCGAGCGTAGCGCGTGCCAGCAATTCGTTGTCCGAAGCGTCGGGATGAGCCTTGGCGATGAAGCCGCCGATCCGGCCCATGTCGTGGTTGCCGAGGAACGTCGGCAACTGCATCGCGCCCTGTTCCCCGCCGGCATACAACGCGTCGGCCGAGAACAGCTTGGCCAGCGCGTCGGTGCCCTTGACCCCATTGGAGACGTCGGTGGCCGTGGTCTGGAACGCGAAGTCCAGCACCGCCGGATAGCGATCGACCTGAGTGAACCGCGCCAACACCGCCGGATCGTGGTCGTACACTTCGCCGAAGATGTGGAAGTTCGGGATGCCCCTGGCCTTGGCGCGCTCCAGCATGGCGGGGACGAAGGCCTGCCAGAACTCGGGGTTCACGTGGCGCGCGGTATCGATCCGGAAGCCGTCGACGCCATACTGGTCGATCCAGGCGCCGAAGATGTCGATCATCCCCTGAACCACGCGCGGGTTCTCGGTGAACAGGTCGTCGAGCCCGGCGAAGTCCCCCTCG
>DASVTM010000224.1:0-11457 GCA_036387575.1 Brevundimonas sp. | reverse complement strand
GAATAGGTGTAGTTGGCCTGAACGCCGAAGCCGCGCCAGATCGACTTCTGCACCGCCAGCTCGAGGCCCTGCAGACGCGCGCCCCCGCCGTTGGCCCGGCGATTGATCGTGAACTGACAGTTGTAGAGGTTGGGCCGACCAGCAACGTTCGCAAAGCTGCAAAGCGAGAGGTTCGGCGTCGAGGTTTCGTTGGCGAAGGTCTCGAGCGATGGCGCGTCGGTGATGAAGCTCTCGATATCCTTATAATAATAGGCCGCCGAGAAGATCGTGCCCTTCTCCGGATAGTATTCCAGAGACAGGTCGAACTGATTGGCGCGGTACGGGTCGATGTTCGGGTTGCCGCCAACGCCGGTCAGTGAGCCGGGGTTCAGGGAGGTGCGTGGTGCGACGTCGGTGAAGTCGGGCCGCGCCATCGTGCGGGCGGCGGCGAACCGCAGGACCAGGTCATCAGTCAGGTCGAACGCGAAGTTCGCGCTCGGCAGCACGTCGGTGTAGCTGCGGCTGGCCGAAACCGGCGCAAAGGTGCCGAAGGCGTTCGATACGTCGGTGGGCGAGGCCACCACCGAGGTGCTGTAGCCCGTCGAGGTCTGGTCGGTGTTGACAATGCGGACGCCGATGTTGCCGCGCCAGTCCTCGCCGCCGAACTTGCCCATGACGTAGCCGCCCGTGACCTTCTCGTTGACCGAGAAGATCTCCGGATAGTTCGAAACCCGGGCCCGCGTGGCCGCAGGCAAGCCGTAGAGGATGCTTTCGACCTTGGTGCGATCGACCTGCCAGTACGAGTCCAGCGTGCCGCTCGACGCGATGTCACTGAGATAGTCGTTGGGTGTCAGTCCGCCGGCGAAGTCGGACGGGCCGCAGGGCCCGCCATTGCAACCGGTCGCCGCCAGCGGCAGGAAGAAGCCGCCGTAGGTCGTGGCCTGGAAATCCGTGTCGCGGTTGTGGTCGGTGTATTTCAGCCCGACCTTGATCGACTGCAGCGGCCCGAGATCGACCTCATACTCGCCGTCGATATAGCCGTAGAACTCATCGTCATCGTTGGTCACCTCGTGGAGTGAGGCGAAGTCGAACTGCATGTCGGTTGGATCTGTCGGATCCAGGTTCAGGAACGTCACCTGAGGCGTGTCGCCGCGCAGGTCGTAGGTGAAGGCCGCCGGCGCGCCGAACTCGACGAACGGCTGGTTCGTCGTATCGCCGCTGGCCTGGGTGTAGCCGACCTTGAAGTCGAGGGTCAGCCGATCGCTCGGCGTAAACTTGCCGTCCAGAGCGATGTTGCTGGTGGTCGCCTCGGCGTCGCGATCGATGGCGTCGAACACCGCCCCGCGCCCGCCGGGCGTCGAGGTGATGGTGCCGGCCACCGCCGTGCCGTCGACTATCGTGGTGTTGGTCAGGGTGCCGCCGCCGCCGAGGGCGTTGGAACCCCAGGCCAGGAAGTTCTGATTGAAGTTATCAGCGCCGAACCGCGAGTAAAGGCCGGTCAGGGCGAACTCCATCTGGTCAGTGGGGCGCCATTGGACCGCAAAGTTCGCGCCCTCGCGGACCCGCTCCTGCTCGAACAGGGCCGAGCCGATCAGGGACGGGGCCAACAGTTCAGCCGCTCCAGGATCGGCGTCGAAATAACCCAGCACCTCAACCCCGTCGCGGCGGATGTTGCGCTTCTGGTAGATACCCGCGACGAGCACGCCGAAGGTCTTGTCTTCGTTGTGCCAACTGATCAGCGCCGAGCCATTGGGGTCGATATCGCCCGCGTTCTCGTTGTAGGCGCCTTGCAGAGAGCCGAAGGCTTCGAACGCCTTCAGGTCCAGCGGACGGCGGGTGCGGGTGTCGACCGTGCCGCCGATGCCGCCTTCCTCGAGGTCCGCCATCGGGCTCTTGTAGACGAGGGTCTGGCCGATGATTTCGGAGGGCAGCATCAGGAAGTTGAAGCTGCGCGTCGCCGACAACTGCTCGAGGATGAACCAGTCGGCGGTGGCGAGGCCGTGGCCGTCAATCAGGGTCCGCGTCAGGTTGGGAGAGGTGCCACGGATCGAGACCCGCTCGCCCTCGCCAAACTCGCGGTTGATGACCACACCCGGAACGCGTTGGAGCGCCTCGGCGACGTTCTTGTCCGGAAACTTGCCGACGTCTTCGGCGGTGACGACATCCACGATCGCATTGGCGTCTCGCTTGGTTCCGATTGATTCCAGGATGGAGGCGCGAATGCCGGTGACGACCACCTCATCCACCGTGTCCGGGCCGGGATCCTGAGCCATCGCCGCTCCAGCGCTCAACGCCAGCGCGCTGACCGTTCCGACCATCAATGTCCGACAATACCGCATGACTTACCCCTCCAGGTCTGGTCCGCTCCCCAGCGGTTACAGACAATGCCAATAGAAGACCAATAAAGGCCGTTCGAAATCGGCAGCCGCCGGTTTGGCGACTGTGGAGGGCAGCCTGTCATCGAACAATCATCGCTGACAAGCCCAAATCGTCACATTGGGCTTAACTTTTTTACGATTGGTTCTTGATTGGTTTGGTTAGATAGGCTGTGATGTCGTCAGCGGTGGGCGATTTATGTCCTGTCGACCGGGGAGCCCATGTCTTTCTCTGAACTGATTGGAACGCTGGACGCACGGCGCCCCGCGCCGTTGTACCAGCAACTGCAACAGGCGGTGCGCGAGGCGATCGAGCAACGTGTACTCAAGGCCGACGAAGCCCTGCCCGCTGAGCGTGATCTGGCCAACGAGCTGTCGGTGTCGCGCATCACAGTTCGCAAGGCCTTCGATGGTCTGGTCGCCGAAGGTTTGCTGTCGCGTCGCCAAGGCGCGGGGACCTTTGTGGCCGCTCGCGTGGAGAAGAGCTTCTCGCGGCTGACGTCCTTTTCCGAAGACATGGCGGCGCGTGGACGCAAGGCCACCAGCTCCTGGCTGAACCGTACCGAAGGCGCGGTGACGCCTGAAGAATCGCTGACGCTGGGCCTCAGCCCTGGCACGGCTGTCTATCGATATCACCGCATTCGCTATGCCGACGGCCTGCCGATGGCGCTGGAATATTCGACTGTGCCGGCGTCGTGCCTGCCGTCCCTGATGTCGGTCGAGCCGTCGCTTTATCAGGCGCTGGACGCCAACGGGCAACGCCCCACTCGCGCCCTGCAGCGCCTGCGCGCCGTGCTGTTCACCGCCGAACAGGCGGACCTTCTGGGCGTCGCAGCGGGCGCCGCCGGGCTGCTAATCGAGCGGCGCGCATTTTCCCGGACCGGTCAGGCGGTGGAGGTGACCCAATCCTTCTATCGCGGCGACGCCTACGACTTCGTCGCTGAGTTGAACGACGGTCCCGCCTGATGCGCGCAGATGACACCTTGATGTTCCGCGAGGCTGCCGATGCAGGCCGGGTGGTAGCCGAACAGCTCCGCCTCAACCGCCCGGTCGCCAAGGCATTGGGCGAGCGGCTGCGCGAAATGAACCCGACCGGGGTCCTGATCTGCGGGCGCGGCAGTTCCGACCATGCCGGCGTCTATGGCCGCTATCTTATCGAGACCGGGACAGGCCTGCTCGTCAGCTCCGCCGCGCCGTCGATCGCCTCGGTCTACGCCGTTACACCTCGTCTTTCCGGCATGATCTGTATCGCCATTTCGCAGTCGGGCCAAAGCCCCGATCTGCTGGCCTCGGTCAAGGCAGCCAAGAACGGGGGAGCCCTCGTCATCGCCTTGGTCAACGTCGAGGACTCGCCTCTCGCTCGCGCTGCGGACGTCGTCCTGCCGCTGCATGCCGGGCCGGAACGCTCGGTCGCCGCCACCAAATCATTCATCGCCAGCCTCTCGGCTATCGCCCAGTTAGTCGGCTTCTGGCTTGAGGACGAGGCCCTTCTGGACGCCCTCGATGCCCTGCCTGAACAGCTTGACGTCGCCTGGCGTCAGGACTGGTCGGCGGCCCTTCCCGTTCTGGCCGACAACGAGAACCTGTATGTCGTGGGGCGCGGTCCCGGCTTCGGCGTCGCTTGCGAGGCGGCTCTGAAGCTGAAAGAGACTGCTGGCCTTCATGCCGAAGCCTTCAGCGCCGCCGAGGTCCGCCACGGCCCGATGGCGCTGGTCAAGGCCGGCTTTCCGGTGCTGGTCTTGCCCCAGGGCGATGAGACCCGGGCCGACACCGTAGCTCTGGCGTCCGAGTTCGCGACGCGCGGCGCGCGCGTCATGATGGCCGGATCGGGCGGAGAGGCGCGGGTCCTGACACTGCCGACCGTCGAGGCTCACGCGGCGCTCCAGCCGATCCTGATGATCGAGAGCTTCTACCGCCTGGCCGCCGAAGTATCGGTCGCGCGAGGCTACGATCCCGACCGACCGCCCTACCTCAGCAAGGTAACCGAGACCGTCTGATGCCGACCACCTTCACCAACGGTCGCATTCTGATCGACGGCGCCTTTCGCGAGGATGCTGCGGTTACGATAGTCGACGATCGCATCGTCAGCGTCGGCGCCCTGTCGGCCACACCATCGGGCGAGTTGATCGATCTTGACGGCCGGATGCTCGTTCCCGGCTTCATCGACACCCAGGTCAACGGCGGCGGCGGCGTCCTGTTTAACGAATGCCCGACCGTCGAGTGCATCGACGCGATCGGTCGCGCCCATCGCCAGTTCGGCACCACCGGTTTCCTGCCCACCCTGATCAGCGATGACCTGTCTGTGATCGACACGGCCATCGACGCGGTGGAGACCGCGATCGCCCAAGGCGTTCCCGGTGTCATCGGCATCCACATAGAGGGTCCCTACCTCAATGAGTCCCGCAAGGGGGTCCACGATGCGTCCAAATTCAGGACCCTCGACGCCGAGGCGATTGCGCGCCTGACCCGCTTGAAGGGAGGTCGGACACTTGTCACCCTCGCACCGGAAATGACGACACCGGGCATGATCTCGCGCCTCGTCGCGGCTGGAGCCGTGGTGGCCGCCGGCCACACGGACGCCGACTATGCCGAGACTCGTGCGGGCATAGAGGCCGGAATGACCGGCTTCACCCACCTGTTCAACGCCATGTCTCCGCTGACAAGCCGGGCGCCCGGCGCCGTGGGCGCCGCGCTCGAAGACATCAACAGCTGGTGCGGCTTGATCGTGGACGGCCACCATGTCGATCCCGTGGTACTGAAACTGGCGCTACGGTGTCGCCCGCTGAACCGCTTCATGCTTGTCACCGACGCCATGCCCAGCGTCGGCTCGGATGAGGATCACTTCTTCCTTCAGGGCCGTCGCATCGAAGTCCGCGACGGCGTTTGTCGCGACGGTGACGGGGTCCTGGCGGGGTCAGATCTCGACATGGCGACGGCGGTGCGAAACGCCCGCGACCTGCTCGACCTGTCGCTTGAAGACGCCGTCGCCATGGCGACCCTTTGGCCAGCGCAGTTCCTGGGCATTGACGACCAGGGCAAGATCGTCCGTTCCGCGCGTGCAAATCTGGCTATTCTCGACGCAGATCTGATCGTTACGGGATCCTGGATTGACGGACGACCGGTGCTGATGAGGTAGACGCCTGCACCGTTCTGCCAACCCAACTACCAGGTGCGACGCAACCTCGGCTTTCTGACAAAACTCCAGCTTTTGCGGCTTTGTGCCGCCAGAACGAACGCGCCTTGCGGCGCGCGCGCCGGAACAGACGCGCCTTAATCGGCGATCGTCCAGCGGGCCCATGCGCCCCCGCGCGCGCCCCTTGTGACACCTCAGGAACAGCCCTTCGTGGCTGGTTCGGGGGCACCCCGTTTCCAAAGGGGGGGCGGCCCAGTTCACATTGATGGGCCTGGCTCTTGGTAGAAGCTGACCAGAGCGCGCGAATCCTTAATCTTCGTTAACCTATGTTGTCGAAACGGCGTTCACATTCGTGAACATTGCTCCTGTGGAGGAGCACCCATTGAAATCACTTCTGGAATCCCTTCGCAAATCCGATGGATGCTACCTGACCGAGCAAATTCCGGAAGGATTCGCCATCGTCCGAAGGGATGTCGAGTACGCTGAGGCCTTTAACGCCCTGGCGCGCGCAACACTGGAGCGCTCAGGCATAGACTATGTCGCGTTACCCCGCACCGACGGGCCGACTGGATACGATCGGGTATTCATTATCCCGCTCAATTAGCTGCAGCGTGCCCAGCAACGTACCTCGCCGCCGCCCCACTACAGGGTCGGGTCGTGAGCGCTTTGTTCGGCCGGGGTCAACGACCAACCCTCGTCCCAGACGCTGGCCCCCTCCAGGGTGCAGATCGACATCGTCGACGGGAACGCGGATCGCGTAGCCGGGTTTCAGGGACACCCCGATCGGGGGGAAGGACCGACGTGACCGGAGAAGCCTATTGAGCGTTGTTCAACCCGGCGGGGCGCTCAGCATGCCAGAGGCAATCGCCGGCTATGACTGGGCAAGGACGCCGCTTGGAGAGCGCCAGAACTGGCCGCAAGCACTCAGCACGGCTCTCGAGATCATGCTCAACTCACGACAGCCGATGTTCGTCGCTTGGGGCGACGAACTCACATTCCTGTACAACGACTCCTATGCAGCAATCCTGGGCAACAAGCACCCTCGCGCACTCGGCAAGTCGTTCCGGGACGTCTGGTCCGACATCTGGCAGGACATCGAGCCGCTCGTTCGGCGCTCGCTGTCCGGCCAGGCCACCTGGTCGGAAAATCTGCCGCTGACGATGAATCGTCATGGCTACCCAGAGCAGACATGGTGGACTTTTTCGTATTCCCCACTGCGGGCGGATGCGGACTTGATAGCTGGAATGTTCTGCTCGTGCATCGAAACCACGACGCAGGTCCTCGGTCAGCAGAAAGCAGCGCGCGACCGTGAGCAGCTCTTCGAAATGTCACGGGATCTGATCGGCATCGTCAGCCTCGACGGCTACCTCATCTCAATCAATCCTGCCTGGTCGCGCGTGTTGGGGCGATCGACCGAGGAGCTTCTCGCCAGGCCGTTTTTCGAGATCATCCATTCCGATGATCTTTCGACAACAACGGAGGTTGTCGACGCTCTCGCCGCCGGACGGCCAGTGGACCAGTTCATGATCCGGCTACTTACTGCTGAAGGCGCGCCGATTACGTTTGCATGGTCGGCGGTGCCGGGCTCCGTTCCTCAGGAACGAACTTTCTACACGGTCGGACGTGACATCACAGAAGACCTGAGAAGGGATGAGTTGCTCAGGCAGAGTCAGAAGATGGAGGCAGTGGGTCAGCTCACTGGTGGTCTGGCACACGATTTCAATAACCTGCTGGCGGGCATCTCCGGCTCTCTGGAGCTCATCAACACACGCATGGTGCAGGGGCGAACTGCAGACGTGGTGAAGTACGTGACCGCCGCGCAGGGCGCCGCCAACAGGGCCGCCGCGCTGACGCATCGCCTCCTGGCCTTTTCGCGACGGCAGACCCTTGCGCCCAGGCCGGTTGACGTGAGGCGCCTGATCTCCGGCATGGAGGATCTGATCGGTCGAACGATCGGTCCGCAGATCAGTCTTGAGACGGTGCACGCAGCCGGTCTGTGGCCCAGCCTCATTGACGCCAACCAGCTGGAAAACGCCGTTCTCAACCTGTGCATAAACGCCCGTGACGCCATGCCAGACGGCGGCAGGATCACGATTGAGACGGCCAACCGATGGCTCGACGCCAGCGCAGCGAGACAGCGAGGGCTATCCCCGGGGCAGTACATTTCTGTGTGCGTCTCGGACACGGGCGTGGGGATGACGCCAGATGTTCAGTCGAAGGCTTTCGATCCGTTCTTCACTACGAAACCGATTGGCGTGGGAACCGGCCTTGGCCTCTCCATGATCTACGGTTTCGCCAAACAGTCAGGGGGGTCAGTCAGCATTTACTCCGAACCCGGACAGGGCACGATGGTTTGCGTGTATCTTCCGCGGAACGTGGGCGAAGCCGAAGCGGAGGTCGACCAGGCTGAACCCATCTCTCTGCCGCGTGGGGCTGGCGAAACGGTCGTGGTGATAGACGATGAACCCACCGTGCGGATGCTCATCGGCGAGGTGCTTGCAGACCTCGGCTACAACGCCATCGAGGCTGACGATGGGCCATCAGGCCTCAAGGTGCTGAACTCGGTCGGTCGGGTGGACCTGCTGATCACGGATGTCGGGTTGCCGGGCGGGCTGAACGGACGCCAGGTAGCCGATGCCGCCCGCGGCTTGAGACCTGACCTCAAGGTGCTGTTCATTACAGGCTTCGCCGAGAATGCTGTGCTCAACCATGGGCACCTTGATCGGGGCATGCACGTGATGACCAAGCCGTTCGCGATGGAAGCGTTGGCCGTGCGCATACGCGAGTTGATCGAAACCTGAGCCCAGGCATCGACCGCCGTCGGCAAGACCGAGAACTGCGAAGCGCCGCTGCCGAACCGCCGTCCACACCTTACCCATCGTTGATCCGGGCTTGCAGGACCAAGGCGTCCGCAGTGGCGGCGCCCCGGGCGGTGTTGTCGAAGATGCACCAATTCTGCGATGCTTGCGATCGCTCGATGGTGAGGGCGAGAGCATCGAGCGCCGCCGGCCCATAGGCGGAAGAATACATCCTCGGCGAGCCGTGGAGCCGCCAATAAGCGAAGTCGCGCCAACCGCCGGGCGAACCGGCTCCGGGGTGCCGAGCGGGGTCGGCAGCGACCCGGCTGACGCGGTGCGCCCGAAGAAGCGCGTCAGCTTCGGGGTCGAACCAGCTGCCATGGCGCGGCTCGCAAACTACGGGCTCACGCCAGATGCGTCGAAGGGCGAGAAAGAAATCGCCGTGTGCGGCAAGCGAGAAGATCAGGCTGGGGGGCAGTTGAACCAGAAGCGGACCGAGCTTGTCCCCGAGGAGTTCAGCCTCCTTTCGAAAGGCGATCACCAGCGCCTCAACCCCTACAAGCCGGGCTTCATGGGTTATTGCCCGCGGCAACTTGAGCGCGAACTGGAATCCGGGCGGTGTAGTCTCGCGCCAGCGGACATAGGTGCTTGCTCGATGGCTGCGGTAGAATGTGCTGTTGATTTCAACGGCTGAAAACTCGCTGGCGTAACGTTGCAGTCCCGAGCCTTCTGCAGGAAAGGCCTCCGCTGAGGCCCGCGGGATCGCCCATCCCGCGACACCGACACGCACTGACCTCATCGCGGCTTCTCATGTGCACAGTGGCAAGTTTCAGCGACAGCAACTGCATTCTGACCCGAACGGCTCATGGTCAAGCGGGCGGCGTTGGAACATACGGGATGGGCGCGGTCGACGAAATCCCTGCGGCGTCGATCCTTGTTATGGCGCCAGAAGGCGCATGGACCGTCGCGCTGGCGAAACGACTTCCCCTGAGACGATCCCGGGCCACTTTCGCGGCGCTTCCAATATCTTCCATCTCGACCAAGTCTGCTCTCAGAGGTCGCTCGCCGCCATTGTAGAATCTCAGGGTGAATAACGTCATCCCGCCGCTCCTTCGGCTGCAGAATGCAGCACGGATCCGGTCGTTCCTGAGCAGGCGGACACGATGATCGACAGCAATCGCGGCATGTCCGGCACCCGACTCAGGAACTCGCGTCTCCGAGAAGGTTTCCACTGACAACCAGGAGATCACATGTCCCTAATCGACAAAGCCCTCGCCGCAGTCACCCCCATCCCTTCACAGGAAGCTCGTGAGAAGGCCACGCTGAAAGCGCGTCAGGCGGCTTCGGCGGGCGATTGGCTCTCGCTCGCCCTCGACCACCATGAGCAAATCCGCACGGCGTTTGCTGCCGGACGGGAGGCTAAGTCCGCCCCCGAGCGCATCGCAGCGATGAAGGCTCTCGCCCTTGTCCTCAACGGCCATTCGCTGGCGGAGGAACTGGTGCTTTACCCCGCGCTGGGCCAGTCCGGCGAGAAGCTTCATGCCGCCCAAGCCTATCTCGAACAGACGACGGCGAAGGCGCAGATGGCCGAGCTGGAAAACATTGCGCCGTCCAAGCCGGCCTGGCTGGACAAATGGGGACATATCGAGGGGGCTGTCCTGACCCACATGTATGAGGAGGAAGGTGACTGGTTCCTCAAGCTGAAGGAAAAGGGGGAAAATCAGGCTCGACTGACGGCCCGCTACGCCGAGGAGTTTGAGCGCTACGTGGGCTGACCTAACGGGCGGAGCCGGCGATCCCTCTTCGTGAAGGGAGAGACTAGCATCACAAGTGCAGACTGCCCGCTTGGCGATATTTGTAAGTTTCATAAAGCAAAGCTTCGCATCCGGGAAGGACCGAATGCGCTCGCAGAGGCGTCCGTCAATAGACAGTACTTTTACTGCTTATAGAATATCAAGTTTTACTCCGTGAGTGAAGGAACGCAGAGCCGCTCCGCCTGTTGGAAATATGGACTTCCCCACACCCCAGGACACCCCATGTTCATTCACAACAAGAGACTTCAGTATACCGTTCGGGTTTCAGAGCCCAATCCAGCCTTGGCCTCTCTTCTGCTGGAACAGTTTGGCGGACCCGATGGCGAGCTTTCAGCAGCCATGCGCTACTTCACCCAAGGCCTCGGCGAGGTCGATCCAGGGCGCAAGGACCTTCTGATCGACATCGCTACCGAGGAACTCAGCCACCTCGAAGTCATCGGTTCGATCGTCGCGATGCTGAACAAGGGCGTCAAGGCTGAGCTTTCTGAGGCTTCCATGGCAGAGGCGGAGCTCTACATGGCTCTCAACGCGGGCGGTAACAGCCACACCCAGTCGCTGCTGTACGGAGGCGGCCCGGCCCTGACCAACTCGTCTGGCGTGCCATGGACCGCAGCCTATGTAGACTCGCGGGGCGATCCCACCTGCGACCTGCGTTCGAATATCGCGGCCGAGAGCCGGGCCAAGATCGTCTACGAACGGCTCATCAACATCACCGACGATCCCGGCATCAAGGAAGCGCTTGGCTTCCTGATGACCCGCGAGATCGCTCACCAGAAGTCGTTCGAAAAAGCCTTGTATGCCATCGAGGACAACTTCCCCGTCGGCAAGCTGCCCGGCATCGAGCGCTTCGCTAACATGTACGTCAATACGTCTCAGGGCGAGGGCGACATGGAGGGCCCCTGGAACAGCGGGGAGCAGTGGGATCGAATCGACGATCTCACGGCCGTCATGCCGGCTGACGACGGGGACGGAACCGCCTCGGTGATATTGAACAAGAAAACTGCAGCGGTGGTGGATAAATTGGCCGCGCGCACCCTGTCGGATCCCGCGAGCAATCCCGAGACGGGCGTCGACCTCGGGGCCGGCCCCGGCGCGGGTCTGATCACCGGCGAAGACCTGGGCGGCGCCGCCGACATCGATGAGGCGGCTGCACTGGCCAAGGCTATCTGACTTTATCGAGCCGGTCCCTGGTGGACCGGCTCGAATTGCCGACGTCCTTGCTTCTGGCTCGAAGTGGCGGGCTTCGTGCGGCGTGAATAGCTGACGTATCGCTCCCTCATCAGGGAGAGGCTCAACGACGGCTCGATGAATCGTAACCTTATCCTGTTCCGTGCGTTACGGCTTAGCTAACTTCAGTA
>DASVTM010000223.1:0-3813 GCA_036387575.1 Brevundimonas sp. | reverse complement strand
TGCCCGGCGCCGAGGGCTACTACGACTTCGGTATCCGCGCCTACACGACCACCACCCTCACCGGGGACGAGGTCCACGCCCTGGGTCTGGCGCAGGTCGCCGAGATCAGCAGTCGCGCCGACGCCATCCTGAAAGCCGAGGGCAGGACCGAGGGCACTGTCGGCGTCCGTCTGGCGGAAATGGCCAAGGACCCGCGCTTCATCTATCCGAACACCGACGCGGGCAAACAGACCCTGCTGGACGAGCTCAATGCGCAGGTGCGGGCCATGCAGGTTCGGCTGCCCGAGTATTTCGGCATCCTGCCCAAGGCTTCGGTCGAGATCCGGCGTGTCCCGCCGGCAATCGAGGCCGGTGCACCGGGAGGCTATTATCAGGGCCCGTCGCTGGATGGTTCGCGACCGGGCGCCTACTACATCAACCTGCGCGATACGGCGGAATGGCCAAAGTGGACCCTGCCGACGCTGACCTATCATGAGGCGACGCCGGGCCACCATCTGCAGATCACGATTTCGACCGAGGCCCAGGGCATCCCGACCATCCGCAAGCTGATCGGCTTCTCCGCCTACTCCGAAGGCTGGGCGCTCTACACCGAGCAACTGGCCGACGAGATGGGTGTATACGATCAGGACGCCTGGGGCCGTCTGGGCTTCCTGCAGAGCCAGCTGTTCCGGGCCACGCGTCTGGTCGTCGACTCCGGCCTGCACCACAAGAAGTGGAGCCGCGAGCAAGCGATCCGCTACATGGTCGACACCCTCGGCGATCAGGAGAGCAGCGTCACCACCGAGGTCGAACGCTACTGCGTCTGGCCGGGTCAGGCGTCCAGCTACAAGGTCGGCCACACGGAATGGGTCCGCCTGCGCGAGGACGCCAAGGCTCAGCTCGGCCCCAAGTTCGATATCAAGGGCTTCCACGACGTCGCGCTGTCGTCGGGCGGCATGCCGCTAGACGTGCTGAAGTCGGTCGTCGGCGAATGGGTGACGGCTCAGAAAGCCTAGCGGCCAACGGTCTTGAGGGCGGCGGTGATGGCGGGATCGTCAGCCGCCGCCTTCAGCAGCCATTCCCGAAAGCGCACGATCTTGGGTGAGCGCCGACGGTCGGCAGGCCAGCAAATCCAGTAGCCGGGGCTCAGCTCGACCATCTCCGGGAAGGGCTGCACGAGCATTCCCGCCGCGATCTCACGCGAGTACAGAATAGGCGACGCGAGGGCCACGCCCTGACCGCCCAGAGCCGCCGCCACCTCAAGCGCCTGAAAGTCTGCCCGGAGCCGTACGGCTGGATGCTCGACGCCCTCGACGCCCGCCTCCACGAACCACGCCGCCCATTCCTTTTCCTCGCCGATGCGCGGCGCCGCGATCAGATCGCTCGGCGTCTGCAGGTTCAGCCTGGCGCACAAGGCGGGCGTGCAGAGCGGGGTGAAGACGCTGGGCATCAGCAACGCCGCCTCCAGCCCGGGCCAGACGCCGGTCCCCGAGCGGATGGCGATGTCGACGTTCTCGCGCGTCAGATCCATCAGGGTGCTGGATGTGTCCACTCGCACCGCCAGGCCCGGATTGGCGATCTGGAACTCCCCCAGCCGCTGCGCCAGCCATTGGCTGGCTAGTGTCGCCAGCGTTGTGATCGACAACACGCCTTGATCGGAATCCGTCAGGTCAGCCAGAGCACGGCGCAACAACAGCATCGCTTCAGTTGCCGCACGCGACAGCCGCTCACCGGGCTCCGTTGGCATCACCTCGCGGGGCAGCCGCCGGAACAGGCTGAGACCCAGCCGCGTCTCCAACGCCTTGATCTGCCAGCTCACCGCCGCCTGGGTCATACCCAGTTCCTCGGCCGCCCTCGTGAAGCTCTTCAGACGCGCTGCGGCCTCGAACACCCGGATGGAGGCGAGGGGAATGCCGGAGAGAGGATCAGACATAAACAGACCTTGTTGCTCTCAACCATCATCTGGTTTGTGCGTGCCTACCGTCAAGCCCACGTTGCCCCTTTCCCCAATCACAGCGCAGGAGGCTGTTATGGAAGAGATGCACCGCACGCATAAGGAACCTGTATGGGGTTGGGTCGCCGTCGTGGCCGACATGATCGCGCAGGGACGGCGTGATCGTCTCCGCCGTGAGGCGCGAGCAGCAGCACCGACCTTCCCCCGTGCCGTTACGCTCCAGAGAGAAGCTACGCCTCAGTAGTGATGCCGTGGAGCCCGGAGGTTCCTTCCAGACGCTCCACCGAAGTGCGCGCCAAAGCGCTCTCCCGACCGGAACGAGGCCTGCATCGAGCTCGCCTAGACCGTCTGGCCGTCGGCCTGACGCAGCGAATTGTGGATCGCTGTCGCCGCGACCGCCGCTTCGGCCGTCGCCACCGCGATCTGGTTCAACCCGTGGACGACGTCACCGGCGGCGTAGAAGCCCGGGATGCTGGTTTGCTGATGCGCATCGACGACCAGACGGCCGTCCTCGTCCGACCTTTCCGCACCCAGCCTTTCGGCTAACGAGGCGTTCGGTGAGGTTCCCAACGCTGAATAGACCATGTCGAAGGCCGTGCGCCGTCCGCCGAAACTGAAGGCGGTTACGCGGTCATTCTCAAGATGCACCTGTTCGATAGCCGTCTCGACCAGCGATATGCCGAGACGCTGCAACGCCTCCCGTTCGGTCAGGGCGTTCGCATGGCCGATGTGGATCAGAGTCACCCGGTCCGAATAGGTACGGATGAAGGCCGCTTCGCGCACGCCGGCGTCGCCATCCCCGATCACCGCGACGGCCTTGTCTGTCGCTTCAAAGCCGTCGCAGATCGGACAGATGCGGACCAGAGACCGGCGTACCGCGTCCTCCACGCCGGGCAGGTCCGGATGATGGTCGACCACGCCGGTGGCCAACAGCACGGCCCGGACCGTGATATTCCGTCCATTCAGCCGCGCGACGAAGCCTCCGTCGACGGCTCGCAGGTCCTCGACCGTCCCGGCCTCGACCACTGCACCGTATTCCTCAGCCTGTTCGCGCATCCTCGACAGGATGGCCCCGCCCGTGATCCCCGCCGGGAAACCAGGCATGTTGTGGCTTACCGGTATCCAGCAGGCGCGAGGTTCGCCGGCGTCGGCGACCACGACCTTGCGCAAAAAGCGGGCGAGATAGGTTGCAGCGGTCAACCCTGCGGGGCCGGCGCCGATGATCAGGACTTCGGGAGTTTCGTCGGTATCGGTCATCATCGGCTGCGGAATCTCGTCGGCCAGAGTTCTGAGGTCATCCCGAAGCAGTCCGACATCACCTGCTCGCGGTTCAGCACGAAAGCCTGTCCAGTCCAGGTCCAACTCTGGGCCACGCCACAATCACCCAGACCGCGCCCCTTGGCGAAAGCGATCAAGGTGCGGGTGGTGGGATCATAGGATGGATTGGTCAGCCAACCGTGGTCCCCGTCTTCTGCGGTCGGGATCTGCACGCCGTCGACTCCGGGGAAGTTGACGACGCGCGGATCAGTCCCCTGTGGGCTGGTCATGTAGAATGCGTAGTTGATGTTGTAGGCGCCGCTGTCGCAGGGAATGCCCCACAGTTCGGTCGCGGCGTTCAGGCGCGACGCGGTGACCGCCTTCTGCACACCCTCGTTGAAGGCCGTGTTTTCGCGGCACAGCTTCACGGCAGGCAAGGCCTCGAGCGATGGTGGCGGCACAGCGGCTCGCGTGGTTTCGTCGGCGTTCAGCGGGTCCAGCGGCGTGTTGAAGCCGGTTTGGCTGACGGCGGGCGCGGCGGTGATGACGGGCAGGACGGGCGAGGGGGGCACGGACGACGCGGGTTTCGCGCCCGTCCGCAGCAGGGCCGTCATTGTGTCGAG
>DASVTM010000222.1:0-2896 GCA_036387575.1 Brevundimonas sp. | reverse complement strand
ATCGTTGGCGTGGAGGTTGCGCCCGGAGATGCCGGATGATCTTGCGACGCCTGCTGACAGCCATCCTCGCCACCGTTGCCTTCGCCAGCCAAGCCCCTGCGAAGGCGGCCAGCGAGCCGACCGCCGAGGCTCGAGCCGCCGAACTGGTCTCTCGCATGACGCTGGCGGAGAAGGTGTCGCAGATCCAGCATGACGCGCCCGCGATCCCGAGGATGGCGATCCCCGCCTACAACTGGTGGAGCGAGGGTCTGCACGGCGTCGCCCGGGCCGACGTGGCGACGGTGTTTCCTCAAGCCATCGGCATGGCCGCCACCTGGGATACAGAGCTGATCCACACGGTCGCCGACACGATCGCCACCGAGTTCCGGGCCAAATACGTCGCGGGCCTCGCAGCTGACGGCAGTTCGCGTCAATACCGGGGGCTGACCGTGTGGTCGCCCAACGTGAACATCTTCCGCGATCCCCGCTGGGGCCGCGGTCAGGAAACCTGGGGCGAGGACCCTTATCTGACCTCGCGCTTCGGCGTGGCCTTCATCGAGGGTCTGCAGGGCGACGATCCGCTACATCCCAAGACTATCGCGGCGGTGAAGCATTTCGCAGTCCACAGCGGCCCCGAAGCCGGGCGGCACCACGACGACATCCATCCCTCGCCCCGCGACGTGACGGAGACCTATCTTCCCGCCTTCCACGCGGCGGTGACCGAGGCCCAAGCCCAGGCCTTGATGTGCGCCTATAACGCCGTCGACGGCGTGCCGGCCTGCGCTAACACCGACTATCTCAAAGACCGGCTACGGACGGATTGGAGGTTCGACGGCCATGTGGTTTCGGACTGCGCCGCCGTCGCCGACATCTATCTGCCGACCTCGCATGCGACCGTCCGCACTCCCGAGGAGGCGGTCGCGCTGGCCCTCAAGGCCGGGACCGATCTGATCTGTGACTTCAAGTTCAACGCCACCACGGATCCGGCGACGACCGTGCGGGCGGTCGAGCAGGGGCTGCTCTCCGAGGCTGAACTGGACACGGCGGTCACGCGACTGTTCGTGGCGCGCATCCGTTTGGGCACGCTGGACCCGGCATCAGCGGGCGCCTTCGCCGATATCGCGGCAACAGACTTCGACACGCCGGAGCATCGCGCGCTGGCGTTGGAAACGGCGCGCAAGTCTCTGGTCCTGCTCAAGAACGACGGTCTGTTGCCGCTGAAGGCCGCACCACGTCGCATCGCCGTGATCGGGCCGAACGCCGACAGCCTCGACGCCCTGACTGGCAACTACAACGGCACGCCGTCGTCGCCCGTCACCGTACTGGCCGGGCTGAAGGTGCGTTTCCCGGACAGCGAGATCAATTTCGTTGAAGGCACCGGGTGGGTCGCGCCTCCGCTGGAAGACGTGCCCGACGCCGCCTTCTGCCGCGACCGCGACTGTAGCCTGCCCGGTCTTCGCGCCGAGGAGTTCTCAGGCCCGGAGTTGGACGGTACATCCGTCGTCCGCGACGACGTCAATGTTGTGTTCGGCTGGGGACGACCCGACCGGGCGGAACGTCACACCTCGATCCGCTGGACCGGTTTCCTCAAGGTGACGGAGCCGGGCGAGTACCGGTTCCGCTACACAGGCGACAGCGGCTACCGCGTCTTCGTCGATGATCGCCCGATCGCAGACGTCTGGGACGCCGCATGGCCGACCTCGGACACCGCCGTGACGCTGGAGGCCGGTCGGACCTATGCGATCCGTGTCGAGGCCTCTCAGAAGGGCGCGCGCGCAACGCAGCGTCTGCGCTGGAGCCGTCCCGGCGTCGGCGACGAGCCCGCCTTGGCCGCCGCCCGCAATGCCGATCTCATCGTTTTCGTCGGAGGACTGACCGCGCGACTCGAGGGCGAGGAGATGTCGGTTCAGGCTCCGGGCTTCGCGGGTGGCGACCGCACCAGCCTTGATCTGCCCGCGCCGCAGGAGCAACTGCTCGAACGCCTGCACGCCACCGGCAAACCCGTCGTGCTGGTGCTGATGAACGGCGCGGCGATGAGCGTGAACTGGGCCGACGCAAATCTGCCCGCCATCATCGAGGCTTGGTATCCGGGCGGCGACGGCGGTCGCGCGATTGCCGAACTGATTGCGGGCGACTTCAGTCCTTCGGGCCGGCTACCGGTGACCTTCTACAAGACCGCCGACGACCTGCCGCCGTTCACCGATTACGGCATGGACGGCCGCACCTACCGGCGCTTCACCGGTACGCCGCTGTACACGTTCGGCCACGGGCTCAGCTACACGCGCTTCGGCTATGGCGAAATCCAGTCGGACAAGACCGAAGTCTCCGCAGGATCTAGCGTCCGCGTTTCCGTTGACGTCACCAACAGCGGCGACCGTGACGGGGACGAGGTGGTGCAGCTCTATGTCTCGCGTTCAGGCGAGGCCGCGCCGATCCGCAGTCTCGCGGGCTTCCAGCGCATATCGTTGAAGGCCGGAGAGACTCGCCGCGTGTCCTTCGACGTTTCATCCGGCGCATTGGGCGTCGTCGATGCGGCGGGCCATCGTCAGGTCACGGCAGGCCGGGCCTCAATCTGGATCGGCGGCGGCCAGCCCGGAGGCTCAGCGGTCGGCGCAGCCACGACCCTGACGATCACCGGCTCGCGTGAAGTCGCAGCCTTCTAGGACAGGCGGTCGCGGAACTCGGAGTAATCGAATTCGCGGACCAGCTTCAGCGTGTCTGTTTCGCTGTTCCACAAGGCGATGGCGGGGAGGGGGACGCCGTTGAAGGTGTTGGTCTTGACCATCGAATAGTGGGCCTGATCAAGGAAGGCGATGCGCGTACCGACGGTCGGCTCAGTCGTGAAGACGTAGTCGCCGATGATGTCGCCAGCCAGACAAGATGGGCCGCCCAACCGGTAAGCGACGCCGCTCTCGCC
>DASVTM010000221.1:0-5327 GCA_036387575.1 Brevundimonas sp. | reverse complement strand
CTTCTTGATCGAGGAGGCCTTCACCTGACCCTCGATCCGGGCGATGTCGAGGCGCTGATCCATGTCCGACGCGGGGGCCGCCAGCAACTGCGGCACACCGTCAACCATGACCGTCTGCAGGCTGGTCACGGGCAGGCCGCCACCGCCGCCGCCGCTGGCGATGGCCGGAACCCCCGTGGTGTTGGCGGTCTTCAGCAGCGGGCGCAGTACGAAGAAGATCAGCAACAGGCCGGTCACCAGCAGCACCAGCAGCTCGACGCCGCGCATGATGTCGTTCTTGTCGAAATCCAGCAGAGAGGAGCCAGTTTCCGTGCCTCCGGCCGCCGAAGTGTCGCGGCTGAACTTGACGTTATCGACCTTCACCTGGTCGCCGCGCTGCTGGTCGAAGCCGATGGCGGCCTTCACCAGGGCGTCGATCTTGGCGATATCTTCGGCCGAGCGCGGCGCATAGGTCGGTTCGCCCTTGCCGTCCGCAGCCGGCGTCCAGATACCGTCGACATTGACCGCAACGGCCAGCTTCTGGATCTGACCGGCTTCCTTGACCGTGGTCGTCGTGATGTTGGATATCTCGTAGTTGGTGGTCTCGGTATTGGCCTTGTCGGACGAACCGGCAGGTGTCGTCGTCGGAGCCTGACCACCGGGGATGTTGTTCGTCGCCGTCGTGCCACCGGTGGGATCGCCGGTGGTGTCGGTCTTTTCCGAGCCGTTGGTCGAGGTCGAGCGGACGACCTGGCCATCCGGATCGTATTTCTGTTCCTGGGTGGTCGAGCGGCTGTGGTCGATGTCAGCCGTGACCTGAACCCGCGCCGCGCCTGCGCCGACGACGCCCTCGACGATGTCCATGATACGGGCCTGCAACTGGGCCTCAGTGGTGTCCTTGGCGTCCTGGGCGGAGGCCGCCGAGAAACCGTCCTCGCCGGAGCCCGCAGCCAGGGTGCGGTTTGCGGTGTCGGTAACGGTGACCTTCTCTGGTTTCAGGCCCGGCACGGACGAAGCGACGACGTTGCGGATCGCCTGGATCTGGTCGCCGGTCAGGGTCCGGCCGCCGACGCCGACCACCACGGCAGCGGTGGGCTCGCCGGTAGATGAAGCAAACATCTCGCGGCGCGGCAGGGCGATCAGCACCTTGGCCGAGGATATGCCCCGGTATGACAGGATGGTGCGCCCCAACTCGCCTTCAAGAGCGCGCTTTTCGTTGAGGTTCTGCTGGAACTCGGTCTGTCCCAGAACAGACTGGTTGTCGAAGATTTCGTAGCCGACGGAACCCGTGGTCACGAGCCCCTTGGAGTTGACCATCATCCGCGCAGTGCCGACGTCGTCGCGATTGACCATGATGGTCGAGCCGTCGCCCTGGACCTTGTACTTGATGCCTGCCTGTTCGAGCGAGGCGGTGATGTCGCCCGCCTCTTTCAGGTCGAGGTTGGAATAGAGCAGCGCATCAGGCGCCTGGCCGACGCGCAGCATCAGCGCCACGAGCACGGCGGCGACGCCGGCGGCGACGCCGAGAACCGCAGCCAGACGGCCGACCCCAAATCTTTGCAACGCCGCCGTAAAGCCGCCCACGCGTCCCCACCCGATTACTGACGGGGGAACAGACACACCCGCTAGGCAGAAACTGCCGCCCGCATGGTAAATGTCGCGTTAAGAGACGTTACCGAACTTTGGTTAGCCGCCCTTTTTGCAGCTCAGGCAACACAGGAGGCACACCTGACGGCAAGGGCGCGGAGGCGTCGCGCAGATAAGCCTCGACGTCACGATACATGCGCTCGGCCCCGAGGTTGCGGTTCAGAAGATGCCAGCCATCGTCATAGAAGGCGGTGCGCAGGCTGGGTGGCGTGCCTGCCCGCTCCAGCGCCCGACGCATTGGCCCGGGCTCCACCACCTGATCGTGAGCCCCGTACATCAGGATCACCGGCGCCTTGATCAGGCCGATCCGGTTGGACGCGCTCTCCATCAGATCGACCAGACCGGAGATGGCGTCGAACCGGGTCGATAGCAGGGTGTCGGGATCGCGCCCGTTGCGGATCAGCTCCACTATATTGTCGGACGCCAGAATGTGGCGGGCGATGAAGTCGGGCGGCTCCACCGACAGGTCGCCCACGGTATGAGAGGCGATCCACAGACTGGTGCGGTTAAGAATATTCTGGCTGGACCAGCCCCAGACGCCAGGAGACAGCAGCACCACGCGATCGGCGTCCGGCGGATTGGGACCTCCGAACGCCGCTGCCGCAACCGAGCCGCCCATGCTCTCTCCGACCACAGCAAGCGTCGCGTCAGGACGACGGGCGCGGACCAGTGCCGTGACGGTCCGCAGGTCTTCGGTCAGCAGGGCTTCTCCGGCCCAGATCCCCTCGGCGGGAGCCTGACCAAAGCCGCGCTGATCGAAGCTCCACACCTCGATGCCATGCTCGGCCCACCATGGACCTGCGAGGCGGAACGAGGCGTCGTGATCGTTCATGCCATGGAGCGCCACGATCGTTGCCCAGGGCTTCCCGTCGGCAGGGGCCCAGTGCAGGAACGGCAATCGCGCTCCGTCCTGAACGATGAAGGCTCCGGTCATGCCGGGGGACGCCGCGTCCTTGATCCGGGGTCCGGCGAACCCTGCAGGCGGCGTCAGCGGCGACTGGACCAATGGCGTGGTGCAGGACGCCAGCGCGAGCGCTGCTGCGAACAGGCCTGCGATACGAATGGTCATGAGGTCAGGATGTCCGAGACACGCTGGCGCAAGTAAGGCACGACTTCCTCCTCGAACCAGGGATTTTTTCTCAGCCAGGCCGTGTTTCGCCAGGACGGATGCGGCATTGGCAGGAACTGAGGCGCATACGCTCTCCAGTTCCGCACGGTTTCGGTCATGTTGGATCCGACTCGATCACCCAACGCCCAGACCTGGGCATAGCCCCCGACCAGCAGGGTCAGTTCCATCTGCGGCAGGGCATCGATCAACCGCGGCCGCCAGAGTTCTGCGCACCGGCGCGGCGGCGGATAGTCACCACCCTTCAAGGCTGTCCCAGGATAGCAGAAGGCCTGCGCCGCCACCCCGATGCGATGGTCGGCGTAGAAGGTGTCGTAGTCGACGCCCAGCCACTGGCGCAGTCTGTCGCCGGACGGATCGGTAAACGGCAGGCCGCTCTCATGCACCCGTCGCCCCGGCGCCTGGCCGCAGATCAGCAGCCGCGTCTCGGGAAAGACGCGGACTACGGGGCGCGGGGTATGCGGCAGTTCACCAAGACAGGCGCGGCACGCCCGAATGTCGGCGAGGACATCTTCGAGATCCGTATCCGGATCGGACCCGAAATGCTCAGGCCCAAAGTTATCAGGCGAAGTCGTCATCATCCTCGTTGACGACCGGGGGGTTCGCAGCCAGCGCGGCAGCGGTCTCATCTGCCGTCGGAAGGCGCAGACGGATCACGCCACGGAACGACGCCGGATCGATCGGCTTGCCCTTCTTTGTGATGGTCAACTTGCCTTGACGCATCAGGCCGAGGGCCACGCCGCGAACCTTGGGCAGCATGCGTTGCCACTGCTCGGGCTGCAGTTCCTTGGCCACTTCGGCGGGCTCGATGCTCTTGCCGTTGTCGCCCTTGGGATCGACGCGGGAGAGTTTTTCGAAGATTGCGGTTTCGATGGGGTCGCTCATTGCGCCTATATGCTGCATTGCGAGATCAGAAAGAAGGCGGAATCGCCTGAAGTGGCGCAAGCGCGGTAGGCAAGGAAAAGGCGATGGTCGCGAAAATCACCGTATCGGAAGGCGAGTTCGCGGGTTGGAAGACCTACGACCTGCACGGCACCTTCGACCAGACGGTTGGTCCCTTCTATTTCAAGCCCGATCCCGACGGCCGGATGCGTTGTGCTTTCCGGGCCGAGCAGAAGCATATGAACGCCGGGCACCGCATGCATGGCGGTTGCCTGATGACCTTCGCCGACATCGCCCTGTTCCAGACCGCCTATCAGGAGATGGAGGGCAAGAACGGCGTCACAGTCCAACTGGACTCGACCTTCATCGACGGCGCCCTCGTCGGCGAACTGATCGAGGCCACTGGCGAAGTCGTGCGCGCGGGCGGCTCGCTGATCTTCGTCCGCGGCCAGATCACCACCGGCGAGCGCACGCTGATGACCTTCTCCGGCGTGATCAAGAAGTTCACGCCGAGGGGCTGATCAGGCAAGAAGAATAGATACGCCGTATTCCAGCAGCAGACGATCGCCGGTGACGAGGGTCATGCCCTCAACCAGCGCCTGCGCGACGATGATGCGGTCAAAAGGATCCTTGTGGATCGGCGGCAGGCTTCCGATCCGCCACGCATGCTCCGCCGTAACAATCATCCAGTCCGCGAACAGTTCTGTCCGGCGGCGCGACTCCTCGTCGAAGGTCAGGCGACCCGTCGCCGCCTTTGCAACAATCTCCATCAGCGACGCCGTGCTGACGAACAATCGATTGTCGGGGTTCAGAAGCGCCTGCAATGCGGTGGCCGATATCCGTTCAGGACTCCCGAGCAGCCAGATCACGATATTGGCGTCGAGCAGCAGTCGCATCAGCGCTTGAAAGGCCTGCCAGGCTCAGCGGCATGAGGGAGGGTTGTCGCCGCATCGCCGAACCATTTGCGCTCCATCTCGGCGTCGAACGCAGAGTCTTCCCAACCGTCCTGCAGGTTCATCTTGTCCCGCATGCTGCCGAAGATCGCCGCCCGATCGACCGCGACGGGCTTCTCTACCGGAGCCAGTCGCACCAACGGCTTGCCGGCCTTGGCGATGATGACCTCTTCGCCCGCGATGGCGCGTTCGATCAGCTTCGACAGCGTGGTCTTGGCTTCGTGAATGTTTGCGGTGACAGCCATGCAACTAAGCTAGGCTAGCTAACCAACCGGCGCAAGCTGGGTACCGACGTTATCTATGCGCCAGCCTTAGCTGCAGGCCTTGTTCGGCAGTCTTCAAGCCAGCGGGCCAGATTGGTGAGCTCCTCGGGCGGCCGGTATTTGACCAACCGGGCAAAATCGAGCCCGACCACGGCGACGATGTCGGCGATGGTGAACCGGTTCAGGGCGATGAACTCGTGTTCCGCCAGATGCCGATCCAGCGTCCGCATGAACCGCTCGGCTCCGACCCGGTTGTAGTCGGCGACCTCGGTCATCTGCACGCCTTCCAGCGCCGCCATGGCCGGATGGGTGTGCCGCACATTCAGCATGATCGGATTGGCGAGATAGAACTCGTTCCGGCGCGTCCACATCTCGACCACCGCCTGTTCACGCGCATCCACGCCGAACAGGTTCGGCTCCGGGTAGAGCGCTTCGAGATAGCGGCAGATGGCCACCGACTCCGAGATCGTCGTGCCG
>DASVTM010000220.1:0-8676 GCA_036387575.1 Brevundimonas sp. | reverse complement strand
TGCCCAACGCCAAGCGCGAGACTGTCTATCTGCGCGACCTGCTGGCCTCGGCCGAATACGCCAAGCCTGCGCACATCCTGCCGCTGGCGCTGGGCGAAAGCATCGGCGGCGAGCCCTATGTCGCCGATCTGGCACGCATGCCTCACCTGCTGATCGCGGGCACCACCGGTTCCGGCAAGTCGGTCGGGGTCAACGCCATGATCCTGTCGATCCTGTACCGCCTGTCGCCGTCCGAATGCCGCTTCATCATGATCGACCCCAAGATGCTGGAGTTGTCGGTCTATGACGGCATCCCGCACCTGCTGGCGCCCGTTGTTACCGATCCGAAGAAGGCTGTCGTCGCCCTGAAATGGGTCGTGCGCGAGATGGAGGACCGCTATCGCCGGATGTCCAAGCTCGGCGTCCGCAACGTCGCCAGCTACAACGACCGCGCCCGTGAGGCCCAGGCCAAGGGCGAGCATTTCGAGCGTACCGTCCAGACCGGCTTCGACGATCAAGGTCGCCCGGTCTACGAGAGCGAGAAGATCCGCCCCGAGCCCCTGCCCTATCTGGTCGTCGTCATGGACGAGATGGCCGACCTGATGCTGGTCGCCGGCAAGGACGTCGAGGGCGCCGTCCAGCGTCTGGCCCAGATGGCCCGCGCCGCCGGCATCCACCTGATCATGGCGACCCAGCGCCCGTCGGTCGACGTCATCACCGGCACCATCAAGGCCAACTTCCCGACGCGTATTTCCTTCCAGGTGACGTCGAAGATCGACAGCCGCACCATCCTCGGCGAGCAGGGCGGCGAACAGCTGCTGGGTCAGGGCGACATGCTCTACATGGCCGGTGGCGGCCGCATCACTCGCCTGCACGGTCCGTTCGTCACCGACGCCGAGGTCGAGGCCGTCTGCGCCCACCTGCGCTCACAGGCCGAGCCCGACTACCTCGACCTGATCACCGACGATCCCGATGGCGACGGCGACAACGCTGTGGGTGGGGATGACGGCGGCGGTTCGTCCGGCGACGACCTGTATGACCGCGCCGTGGCCGTGGTCACCCGCGACCGCAAGGCCTCGACCTCCTACGTCCAGCGCCGCCTGCAGATCGGCTACAACCGCGCCGCCTCGCTGATCGAGCGGATGGAGCAGGAAGGCGTCGTCAGCCAGGCCAACCACTCCGGCAAACGCGACGTGCTCGCGGGTCCGCCGCCGATGGCGTGAGGGCGACTGCAGCGGAGGAACATCCTCTTTCCCCTGCTCACTGGATGGGCGAGGATGCCTCCATGATCACTCTTCACGCTTTTGGCCGCGTCCATCCCTTCGTCCATGGGGAGACGCGCGATCTGCGTATCCAGTGGGCGCTTGAGGAGATGGGCCTGCCCTACAAAGTGCGCGGCTGGGACCACACTGGTGGAGAGACAAAGGGGCCGGAATTCTCGGCCATCAGCCCCTTCAACCAGATTCCTGTCTTGACCGATGGCGACGTGACGATCTCCGAATCCGCCGCCATTCTGATCCATCTGGCGGAGAAATCGGGATGCCTCATCCCGGCCGACGCGGAGGGCCGCGCCCATGTCATTCAATGGTGTCTTGCCGCCCTGGCCACGGTCGAGGGTCCGATCCAGCCGCTCAAGCTGATGAACATGGGAGCGATGGGCGATCCCAAGAGCGCCAACGGAGATGCGCGCGCCTTCCTGATGGACTGGACCCACCGCGTGCTCGACGGCGTGAACCGCAGGCTTGAGGGCCGCGACTGGATAGCCACCGACGCCTTCACCATCGCAGACCTGCTGCTGGCCGCCGTCCTGCGCCAGCTTCGCCAAACCAACCTGATGGACGGCTATCCGAATGTGAAGGCCTTTTACGTCTGCGCCATGTCTCGACCGGCGTGGCAACGCACCTTGGACCTCTACGCCGAACGTTTGGGCGCCGATCGGGCAGCGATCGAATAGCCCGCCTTGTCATGCTCGGCTGAATCGGAGCTTTCGTTCGCCGATGATTTGCCAGCTTCCAGCCTTCCGTCGTGAGGAGCCATCAGCACCGGCGCCGGATCCAGACGTTCAGATCGCTACCACCAAGCATTGTCGACCTCGGTGAACACCCGCCCCAGGATTACGGACTTAGGAGTTCACGTCCTGAGATGCCACGACATCGCAAACACGGAAAAAGGCCGGTGGATCGCTCCACCGGCCTTTCTTGTTTCGAACCGTCGCGGGCCGATCTTACTCGGCGGCGAGGACTTCCGTTTCCGGCTCGGGCGTCGGGGCGACAGCGCCGGCGGCGAGGTTACGGAGGACGTAGGGCATGACGCCGCCGGCCTTGAAGTAGTCCAGCTCGGTCTGGTTATCGATGCGGCAGCGGACCGGGAAGCGGGCCATCTTGCCGTCCGACGGGCGGAACAGCTCGACCCACAGGTCCTGACGCGGACGCAGCTTGCCGATGTTGACGTCGGACAGGCCGCGCACGGTGACGATTTCCTCACCGGTTAGACCCAGCTTCTGCCAGCCGTCAGCCTTGAACTGCAGCGGCACGACGCCCATTCCAACGAGGTTCGAACGGTGGATACGCTCGTAGCTTTCGGCGATGACGGCGCGGACACCCAGCAGTTTGGTGCCCTTGGCGGCCCAGTCACGCGATGAGCCGGTGCCGTATTCCTTGCCCGCGAACACGACCAGCGGACGACCTTCCGACTGGTAGCGCATGGCCGCGTCATAGATCGACATCGTGTCGCCCGACGGGAAATGCTTGGTCACGCCGCCTTCGATGTCGGACGTGATCTTGTTGCGGATGCGGATGTTGGCGAACGTGCCGCGCATCATGACCTGGTGGTTGCCGCGACGCGCGCCGTAGCCGTTGAAGTCGAGCGGATCGACGCCGTGGTTCACCAGATAGGCGCCGGCGGGCGACGAGGTCTTGATCGAACCGGCCGGGGAGATGTGGTCGGTAGTGATCGAGTCGCCGAAGATGGCCAGCACGCGGCCCTCGACGATGTCGGTGACCGGCTTGGCTTCCATCGACAGGCCCTCGAAGTACGGAGGGTTTTGCACGTAGGTCGAGCTATCGTCCCAGGCGTAGTTCTGGCCGCCGGTGACCTTGATGGCCTGCCAATGCTTGTCGCCCTTGAAGACGTCGGCATAGCGTTTGGCGAACATGGCCGGGGTGACCGACTTCTTCTGGATGACGGCGATCTCGGCGGTCGTCGGCCAGATGTCCTTCAGGAAGACGTCGTTGCCCTTCTTGTCCTGACCGATCGGATCCTTGGTGATGTCGATCCGCATCGAACCGGCCAGCGCATAGGCGACGACCAGCGGCGGCGAGGCCAGATAGTTGGCCTGGACGTCCGGGTTCACGCGACCTTCGAAGTTGCGGTTACCCGACAGGACCGAGGTGGCGACGATGGCGTTGTCGTTGATCGACTTGGAGATCGCAGGCGCCAGCGGGCCCGAGTTGCCGATGCAGGTGGTGCAGCCGTAACCCACGAGGTTGAAGCCCAGCGCGTCGAGGTCTTTCTGCAGACCGGCGTCGGTCAGATAGTCGGTGACCACCTGCGAGCCGGGAGCCAGCGAGGTCTTGACCCACGGCTTGACCTTCATGCCCAGCTTGTGGGCCTTGCGCGCCACCAGACCGGCGGCGATCAGCACCGACGGGTTGGAGGTGTTGGTGCAGGAGGTGATGGCCGCGATGACGACGTCGCCGTCGCCGACCGTGAACTTCTCACCGTCGACGGCGTAGCGAGGGGCATCCGACGGACGGTTGAAGATGTCCGTCAGGGCGGTCTCGAACGACGGCGCGGCGATGGTCAGTTCGACCTTGTCCTGAGGACGCTTGGGGCCGGCGAGCGACGGCACGACGGTCGAGATGTCCAGTTCCAGAACGTCGGTGAAGACCGGGTCTTCCGAGGTTTCATCGATCCACAGGCCTTGAGCCTTGGCGTAGGCTTCGACGAGGGCGACGCGCGCCTTGTCGCGGCCGGTGGCGGTCAGATAGGCGATGGTGGCGGCGGAGACGGGGAAGAAGCCGCAGGTGGCGCCGTATTCCGGGGCCATGTTGGCGATCGTCGCCTGGTCTTCGATCGTCATGTTCGGCAAGGCCGGGCCGAAGAACTCGACGAACTTGCCGACGACGCCCTTCTTGCGCAGCATCTGGGTGACGGTCAGCACCAGATCGGTCGCGGTCGTGCCCTCTGGCATGGCGCCCGACAGGCGGAAGCCGATGACTTCCGGGATCAGCATCGGGATCGGCTGACCGAGCATGGCCGCTTCAGCCTCGATGCCGCCGACGCCCCAGCCCAGAACGGCCAGGCCGTTGATCATGGTGGTGTGCGAGTCGGTGCCGACGACGGTGTCGGGATAGGCGACGGTCTTCTTGCCTTCGTCGAGGGTCCAGACGGTCTGGGCCAGGTTCTCGAGGTTGACCTGGTGGCAGATGCCGGTGCCGGGAGGAACGACACGGAAGTTGTTGAACGCCGACGAACCCCAACGCAGGAAGTTGTAGCGCTCGATATTGCGCTCATATTCGCGTTCGACGTTCTGGCCGAAGGCGCCCGAGGTGCCGAAGTGATCGACCATGACCGAGTGGTCGATGACCAGATCGACGGGGTTCAGCGGGTTGATCTTGGAGGCGTCGGCGCCGAGCGCGGTCATGGCGTCGCGCATGGCGGCCAGATCGACCACGGCGGGAACGCCGGTGAAGTCCTGCATCAGGACGCGGGCCGGACGGAAGGCGATCTCGTGCTCGACCGAGCCCTTGTTCTCGATCCAGGCGGCGACGGCCTTGAGGTCGTCCTCGGTGACCGAAACGCCGTCTTCGTTGCGCAACAGGTTCTCGAGGAGCACCTTCATCGAGCGCGGTAGGCGGGAAATCCCGGTCAGACCGGCTTCCTCAGCGGCGGGAAGGCTGTAATAGGCGTATTTCTTGCGCCCGACGGAGAGATCCTGGCGGGTCTTGAGGCTGTCAATCGACGGCATGGAGAGTCTTCCTCTGGTGTACGCCGCCCGACAATCCGGTTGCGCCTCCGCGCGACAGACGCCGGGTCACACAGGTCCCCGGCGCGCGCGGCGAAAGCCTGCTGCGGCGCCGGAGGCTATAGCTCTGGTAACGTGTACAGTCCATGTACCCGCGTCGCCTGTGAGGACATTGAGAGTGGCTCGCAAAAGATGATCCATTCCCTGAGCTTGCAAGGATTGTCGATCGTGCGGGGCGAGCGCGTGCTGTTTCGCGATCTGGACTTCGTTCTGAAGGCTGGCGAGGTCGTCGCACTGACCGGCGCCAACGGGGCGGGCAAGACCAGCCTGTTGCGCGCGGTCGCCGGATTGATCCGATCGGAAGCGGGCGAGATCACCTTTCGCGACGGTGACCACAACGTCCTTGAGGCGCGCGAAGCACGGGGTCGCGAGGTTCATCTGCTCGGCCATCTGGATGGACTAAAGGGCGCACGGACGGCGCGCGAGGAACTGGCGTTCCAGTGCGACTGGCTCGGGCATACCCAGGACGGTGTCGATGATGCGATCGAGACGTTCGGGCTGAAGCCATTGCTGGATCTGGAGGTCCGCAAACTGTCGGCGGGACAGAGGCGCAGGCTAGCGCTGGGGCGGCTGGTCGGGTCACCGCGCGCGCTTTGGCTGTTGGACGAGCCCATGGCGCCGCTGGACGCACGCTGGCGGTCGGCCTTCGCCGAGGCGATGCAGCGGCATCTCCGTGCCGACGGGCTGATCATCGCCGCCGTTCACGACGCCCTGCCTTTCCCGGCGCGTGCGCTCGATCTCGGCGGCCTCACATGAGCGCCGGTGGTCCGAAATTTACAAAGTGGAACGAGGCGAAACCGGAGACGCCCGAGCCCGGCGCGGTGGAGCCCCACGCTCCCGGACTGCGTGGGGCGACCCGCGTGCTGTTCGAGCGTGAGCTGTCGCTGGCCTGGGGAGGGGGCGGCGGACCACTGCTGGCCTGCGCCTTCTTCGCCTGTCTGACCGCAATCCTGCCTCTGGCGGCGGGGGGTGACCTCAAAACGCTTGGGCCCGTGGCGGCGGGCGTCGCCTGGCTAGCTCTGGCCCTGTCGTCCCTCCTGTCGTTGGAGCGGTTGTTCGAGCGTGATCTCGAGGATGGAGCGCTCGATCTGCTCGCGACCGGCCATCTGCCGCTGGAATCCGTCTTCGTCATCAAGGCCTTAAGCCAGTGGATCGCCACGGGTCTGCCGCTGGCCCTGACCGCGCCGGTCGCGGCGCTTGCGCTCGGCCAGCCGATCCACCTCGCGCCGTTGACGGCGCTGGCGGCGGGTCTGGGCGGCCTCGGTTTCGCCTTCACCGGAGCGCTGGGCGCGGCGTTGGCGCTCGGAGCCAAACGTGGCGGCCTGTTGATCGCCGTGGTCGTCCTGCCCCTGTTCATTCCGCCGGTGGTGTTCGGGTCGGGCGCGCTCGCTCGGGCTGTTCAGGGTTTGTCGCCCGGCCCCGCTCTGGCCCTTCTGGCCGCCTACGCCCTGTTCGCCGCCGTCATCGCGCCCTTCGCGGGGGCGGCCGCCATTCGCAATGCTCAAGGATAAGATGTCCGATACTCCCCCGGAGACCCCGCTGCAGGCCCCCGACCAGCAACCCGTCGTGCGCGTCATCGCCATGCCCGCCGACACCAACCCCGAGGGCGACATCTTCGGCGGCTGGTTGCTGGCCCAGATGGACCTCGCGGGGTCCACGCCGGCGTTCGATCTGGCGCGTGGCCGCTGCGCCACCATCGCCGTTGACGCCATGGTCTTTCACCAGCCGGTCTCGGTCGGGGACGAGGTCTCGATCTATGCTCGTGTGCTGCGTGTCGGCCGCACCTCGATCCGCGTTCACGTCGAGGCATGGAAGCGTCCGCGCGCCTCGCATCATATCAGCCGGGTTACCGAGGGCGTCTTCACCTACGTCGCCATCGACGAGCATCGGAAGCCCAGAGCCCTGCCGGAAGACCCTTCTGCAGCTGAATAACCTGCCGAAAAGGCCCGAAATCTTGACCTGAAGGGCCTTCGCGCCTACCTGAAGCCCATGACCGTAAGACGTATTCTCACCATCGACAACGCTGCCGACCTGGCTGTGCTGAAGCAGATCTCCAAGCCCGTGGAGGCCGTGGACGATGACGTTCGCGCCCTGATGGACGACATGCTGGAGACGATGTACGCCGCGCCGGGCATCGGTCTGGCCGCCGTCCAGATCGGCGACCTGCGCCGCGTCGTGGTCATGGACCTGCACGACGGCGACCTGCCCGAAGGCGATGTCCAGAAGGTCGATGAGGCGGGCGCCGAGGTCGAGGACGACCGTCGCTCCAACCCGCGCTTCTTCGTCAATCCAGAAGTTTTGTGGTCCTCGGACGAGCTGTTCCAGTACGAGGAAGGCTGTCTGTCCCTGCCCGAGTATTTCGATACAGTCGAACGCCCGGCCCGTATCCGCGTCGCCTATCTGAACCGTGAGGGTCAGCGCGTCGAGGAGGAAATCGACGGTCTTTACGCCGTCTGTTTCCAGCACGAACTGGACCACCTCGAAGGCGTGCTGTTCATTGACCATCTGTCGCGCCTGAAGCGCGATCGGGCGATGTCCAAGGTCAAGAAATACATGCGCTCGCTGGCGCTGGAGGACGCATGATGGGCAGATCCACGGTCATCGACACTGAAGGTCGCCGCCGCCTGACACGCTCCGAAAAGATCGGCATCGGCAGCCTCGCCACTCTGGTCGGCGTCGCCGCCATCGGCCTGATCGCCGGTGTCCTGCTGGACCGACTGCTTGATTTCGACGACGCCCTCGACGCCGGTGGCGAATGGGACGAAGGCGGCGGCGTAGCGTCGCGCTGGGAGTAAGAACTCTCAGCGTTCTTGCTTAGGGCGCTAACGTTCGCCGCGCGGCGGCTCACTGCTTGAGCGCAATACGATCTTACCTTGCGCTCAAGCAGTGAGGCTCCGCGAGCCGAGCGATAGCGCTCCCGCCGTCAGGCGGAAAAGAAAGAACAAACATGCGCCTGGCCTTCATGGGCACTCCCGAATTCGCCGTGCCTTCGTTGGCTGAGCTGATCGCGTCGGGTCACGAGATCGTCGCCGTCTATTCCCAGCCGCCCCGTCCCAAAGGGCGAGGCCAGAAGCTGACGCCGTCGCCCGTGCATGCGTTCGCTGAGGCCATGGGCCTGCCGGTCTTCACGCCTGAATCGATGAAGTCGGCCGATGGGATTGAAATATTCCAGAGCCTCGACCTCGATGCCGCCTGCGTCGTCGCCTACGGCCAAATCCTCAAGCCCGCCGTGCTCGAGGCGCCGCGTCTCGGCTGCTTCAATCTGCACGGCTCGTTGCTGCCCCGTTGGCGGGGCGCGGCTCCAATCCAGCGCGCCATCATGGCCGGCGATCGCGAGACCGGCGTCCAGATCATGCGGATGAGCGAAGGTCTGGACGAGGGTGCGGTCCTGTTGGGCGAAGTCTTGCCCATCCACCCCGAGGACACCGCCGCCACATTGGCCGAGCGTATGTCCGTCACCGGCGCGACCTTATGGACGCGCGCCTTGGCCGCCATCGAGCGTGGCGGCGTCACCGAGACGCCTCAGGCGGGGGAACCTAGCTATGCGCGCAAGATCACGCCCGGCGAAGCGCGCATCGACTGGACCCGGACGGCGACCGAGGTCGATTGCCACATCCGGGGTCTGTCGCCCTTCCCCGGAGCGTGGTTCGCGGGTCCCGACGGAACACGCG
>DASVTM010000219.1:0-3114 GCA_036387575.1 Brevundimonas sp. | reverse complement strand
GGCACCGGCGACAGCCTGCGCAACTGCCCGTTCACCCGTCAGTCGCTCGAAGGCATGACCGAGCGTCTCGGCGTCAACATCCGGGGCGCCAACGCGAACTCCAAGAACATGGCCGCCATCATGGTGACCGCAGAACTGCCGCCCTTCTCGACCCCCGGCGCCCGCATCGATGTCGCGGTGTCCAGCATGTGCGACGCAAAGAGCCTGCTGGGCGGGACCCTGCTGGTCACCAGCCTGCAGGGCGCAGATGGCGAGGTCTATGCCGTGGCCCAGGGCTCCGTTCAGACGGGATCCGTCTCCGGCTCCGGCGGTTCGGGATCATCGGTGACGCGCGGCGTGCCGACGGCGGGTCGCATCGCATCCGGCGCGACCGTCGAGCGCGAGACCGGCTTCAACCTCGACTCGATGCCCGAAGTTCGCCTGACCTTGCGCAACCCGGACTTCACTACGGCCCAGCGGATCGCCGCCGCCATCAACCAGTCCTTCCCCCAGACCGCCCTTGCCGAGAACGGTTCGGTCGTCGCCCTGCGCGCCCCGGCGCAATTCGGAATGGCAGGCTTCATCAGTCGGCTCGAGAACCTGCAGATCGCGGTCGATGCTCCGGCCAAGGTGATCATCGACGAGGTCAATGGCGTCATCGTCATGGGCGAGGCCGTCCGTGTTTCCACCGTCGCCATCGCTCAGGGCAACCTGACCATCTCGGTGCAGGAAGACCCGCAGGTCAGTCAGCCCGCGCCGTTCAGCCAGGGCCAGACCGCCGTCGTCCCCTCCTCCACCGTCAACGTTGAAGAGGAGCTTGGGCGGGAGATGCGGATCGTCAACGGCTCGACCTCTCTCTCGACACTGGTCAACGGCCTGAATGCCTTGGGCGTTTCGCCGCGAGACATGATCTCCATCCTTCAGGCCATCAAGTCCGCCGGCGCCCTGCAAGCCGAAATCGAGGTTATGTGACATGAGCGATCTCGCCACTCCCGTCAGCCTTCTGTCGCCGGTTCCGACCGCGCCCGGCGCAAACCTGAGCCCGGCAGCTCTGGACCGGATCAAGAAGACCGCTCAGGACTTCGAGGCGTCCTTCCTGTCCGAGATGTACAAGCCGATGTTCCAGGGCCTGTCGACTGACGGACCCTTCGGCGGCGGTGAGGCCGAAGGCACATGGCGCAGCTTCCTGATCGACGCCATGGCCAAACAGACAGTCAAGGCCGGCGGCGTCGGCCTGTCCAACGTCGTGATGACCGAAATGATCAAGATGCAGGAGGGGCGCCAATGAGCGATCAGAAGACCGCCACGGACAATGCCCGTCGTTTGAAAGCTCTGACCGAACGCTTGACCGAGCGACTGGTGGTCGAGAGCCGCGCTTTTGCCGAGCGCCGTCCGAGAGATGTTCTGGACGGAATGATCGAGACCCAGGAGTTGGCGAACCAGTACCGTCGGGAGTCGGCCCAGGTGAAGGCCAACCCCTCACTACTCTCAGCCTGCCAAGCCAGCGAACGCATGGCCTTGGTGAAGGCGACCGAGCGATTCAACCAGGTGTTGGCCGGCCACGCCCGCGCTGTCGAAGCAGCTCGCATCATCTCGGAAGGCCTGGTTCAGACCATCGCGGGCGAAGTCGCAGCCTCGCGGGCTATGGGTACGGGATACGGAGCGTCGGGCCGCGCCGCCCCGGGCGATGGACGCGCGATCACTCTCAATCGCAGCGCCTGACCCACATAATCCTGCCGTTGCGCTGAGATTGAACGCCGTTAACCGTGCAATGGGGCGAAGCTTTAAGGCCTTTCAGTGCACGGTCCGGTCATGCCGATCCGTAAGCGACTTCTGGGCTTCGCCTTCGCCTCCGCCGACCTGCTGATCGAGCTGTCGGCGGATGGGCGTGTTGCTATGGCGCTCGGCTCCGGTCCTGCGGCCGGCGTCGGCCCGGAGGCCTTCCAGGGACTACCTCTAATCGACCGGCTTGCGCCCGGAGGCGGCAAGATCCTCATGAAAGCCCTTGCCGGCCTCAAGCCGGGCGCGCGAACCGGGCCGGTGGAACTGCTGCTGGCCTGTGGCGACGGCAGGGTGCGTCGAGCAACCTTGCGTGCTTTCATGCTGCCGGAGCTGGCGCCCGGAATCTCCTGCTCGATCATCTACGACGGTCCGGTTTTCTCGATCGCTTCGGCGGAGAGCCCGCCCATCCTCACCGCAGCCGCTTTTCTCGAGCGTGCGCAGGGGGTGATCACTGACACGGACTCGGGTGACCTTGCGATTTCCTTCATCGACATCATCGGGCTGAATGAGGCTGGATCTGCAGGAGCGCGCGCGACGGCGAGAGTTGAGGCTGCTCTGCAGTTCGCTTCCTCCGACGGTGCTTGCGCGACCCGCCTGACACCTGAACGCTACGCCTTGCTGCACGACAATGAAGACGCAAGGGATATGATCGGTGAAGTTCGGGAACTGATCCACGATGAAGGGCTCGACCTCAAGGTCTCGGGATCCTCCACGCCAATCCCGGATTGCCCTCCGGTCAACGCTCTGCGGGCCCTGCGTTTCGCCCTCGAAGCCTGCATGGCTGACGGGGGACTGGAACGCCCCGATCTGTTCTTCAAGGCGGCCCTCAGCCGGACAATGGAGGAAGCAGAGTCTTTCCGCGCCATGGTCAAGGCGCGAGATTTCGAACTGCACTACCAACCGATCGTCGATCTGAAGACGGGCGCAGTACACCATTTCGAAGCTCTGTCCCGTTTCAACACAGAGGTCAGCCCCTTCAATACCATTCGCATGGCAGAGGAATTAGCCTTGATCGAGGGCTTCGATCTTGCCGTCGTCGAGAAGGCCCTGCAGCGGCTGCGCAAACCCGGGTCGGGTTTGTTACGCATCGCCGTCAACGTCTCCGGCGCCTCCCTGGGCAGCGATACCTACGTCGACTCAGTCCTGCGCATGACGTCCGCGGCGCCGGACGAGCGACGCCGACTGATCGTCGAAGTGACGGAGTCCGCAGCTCTGGCCGACATCGCCGCAGCAAACCGTCGCTTGCACGCGTTTCGTGACGCAGGAATCAAGCTCTGCATCGACGATTTCGGAGCCGGCGCTGCTTCGTTCGATTACCTTCACGGCTTGTCGGTCGATACTGTGAAGATAGAC